>NZ_DASQIX010000028.1:0-9250 GCF_035631355.1 Alloacidobacterium sp. | reverse complement strand
GGGAAAAATTGTTTCACACAGAGATTGCAGTGTCTTGTACTGCTCCGGCACAAAGTATTTTGGCGTGTATGCCCCGGTTGAGGCAGCGGCTTTTTCATCTGCAATGACGCCGTGAGCGTATTCTGCGGCTTCGAGCGGGATCACCCGAAGCACGGAACCGGCCACCGCGCCCATGCTGAGAGACTTCAGAACATTCCGGCGTGAAATAAGGTTTCCAGCCATTAGATCTCGCCTTTCTTCGCCTGATCGAGCAGGTACTCCGAAGTTTTCCACGACAGCGCCATGATGGACAAGGTCGGGTTCTTGTCTGGGTTTGTAACGAATGGAGCTGCATCGGCGACAAACAGGTTCTTCACGTCGTGGGCCTGACAATTTTTGTTCAGCGCGGAAGTTTTTGGGTTGTTCCCCATGCGCACAGTGCCCAGTTCGTGAATGATGGTGCCGCCCTCGGAGATGGCGCTCCTACCCACCAGCTTGGGGTCTCCGACCTGCTTTTCAATCGTGGCGCTGTCCTGATCTGATGTCTGATGGCGGGTCAGTACCGTCCCTCCACCGGATTCGATGATGGAACGGAATGTTTCCTGCATGTCTGCCGCCATTTTTAGCTCGTTGTCACTCCACTCCCAGTGGAAGCGAAGGACGGGAATGCCCCACTTGTCGACAACATTGGGATCAATGTCGCAATAGCTGTTTTCATTGGGAATCATTTCGCCGCGTCCGGCGAATCCAATCACAGTACCGTACGTGCTGCGACACTTCTGTTTCAGGGAAACGCCATAGCCTTCCTGTTGCGCGCATACCCCGCCAAATTCGCCCACACCGGGCATGTTGCGGCCACCGCCAAATTCGATGTGGTAGCCGCGCAGGAAGTCGTTCTTCTGACCGAACCTCCACCAGGGCATGTACATGTGCATACCGCCGACGCCGTCATGATTGTGCGCGGGCATTTTTTCCAGTTGCGGGAAATAGCCTGCCATGTGCGTGCCGACGGAATCTGTGAGATACCGCCCTACGACGCCGGAGGAATTTGCCAGTCCGTCTGGAAAGCTCGATGAACGAGAATTCAGCAGCAGGCGCGCGCTCTCACAGGCGCTGGCCGCTACAACAAAAGCTTTGGCGCGTACGCGCTTTTCGCTGCTGGTGGTCTTGTCGATGTAGGAGACGGCTTCCACAGTCCCGTCTTTGCCCATGATGAGTTCACGAGCCATGGCGCTGGGAATCAGCTTAAAGCGGCCTGTAGCTTGCGCCGGTGGAATCATGACCTGGCTGGAACTGAAATTCGAGGCGGTCATGCAGCCGCGGCCGCACTGCGCGCAGTAGTGGCAGGCAGGGCGCCCATTCAGCGCCTGAGTAAGAATTGCGAGCCGCGACGGAATGCAGGTGATGTTTAACTTGTCGCAGGCCTCCTTGACGATGGTTTCTGTACAGCGCGGCTTGGGCGGAGGCTGAAAAACGCCATCGGGCGCGTTAGGAACGTTCTCTTTCGTGCCGAAGACACCGATGTATGCTTCAACCTTGTCGTAGTAAGGCGCAAGCTCTTCGTAGCTGATCGGCCAGTCATCGCCCATACCGTCAGTCGAACGCGCACGGAAATCCGCGGGACCGAAGCGCAGGGCAATGCGCCCCCAATGGTTGGTGCGACCCCCTTCAATGCGTGAGCGGAACCAGCGAAACGATGTGCCGGGCGCGGTTGTGTATGGCTCGCCATCGATTTCCCAGAAGCCATTGGGGGCAAGGAACTCATCAAACCCGTGACTCTTGCCACCGATGCCTGCGCCGCGATGAGGCAACTCGTAGGGCCAGATGTGCTCCTTGAAGTCCTTTTCAGGATTAAGGACGGGACCGGCTTCGAGCATGACCACACTGAGTCCGCCTTCGGTCAGCACCTTTGCGGCAGTCCCGCCGCCGGCACCAGATCCGATAACGCAGACGTCGTAAATTTTTTCCCGTGAGTTTATTTGGGCCATGTAGCGTCTCCGCGTAAGGTACGGTGCACGAGCGAGCGGTTTTCAGCCTGCTTCAATGAATTGCAACCTCCGATTCGATTCTCAAACTTGATGAGCAGTGTATTCGTTTTCAGCAAGACATGTCATCTGACAGGCACCGCTCATGCCACTTTACGCAGCTTGCTTACGCGGCCAACTTCCACCCATTCAACGACGAAGATATTGCCGGCGTGATCGAAGCAGGCACCGTGCGGGCAGACGAACTTACCCGGTTTGAAGTGGTCGCGCGTGAGCTTGCGCGTGGCCATGTAGTCGCTTGAGGAATCGTCGCCGAGGTTCATCATGATGTTGTTCCCGCTGTCCATCAGCGTGACGCGCGCGAAGAGATCGGGCACCACCATGTCGCCGTTTTTGTAGATATTGAAATGGCACGGCGCATTGGTCCCATAGAGGAAGTCGATGTGCTGCCCGTCGAGCGTGAAACGCTGGATACGCTTGTTGCTGCGGTCGGCGACATTCAGGACAGGTTGGGCGCCGCGTTCATCAAGAATAATGCCGTGGGGGCAGAGCAGTTGACCGGCATCTTTTCCGGGGCCGCCGAAGGTGCGGATATATTCACCTTTGCTGTTGTACTGGAGGATGTAGCTGGAGCCGTAACCGTCGCCGATATAAATGTCGCCGTTGGCGGCGACGGCCAGGTTGGTCGGGCTGTACTTCAAAGGTTTGCCGTCCGGGCCGGGCTTTGAGTAGGGTTCGGATTCTTTGGGATAACCCAGCGTGAAGACCTCTTCGCCGTCGAGCGTTGTCTTGACTACTAACCCACGTTGAATGTCGCACAGGTAAAGGAACTCGGTACTGCCTTCCTTGCGAATATAGAGGCCGTGCGCGCCACCGCGAAACTGCTTGCCCCAGCTCTTGACGAATTTCCCTTTGTGGTCGAAGACCACCATGCTGTCCGGCTTCTCGCTTGTGGCGTAGACAGTGTGGTGGATGTAAATGTGTCCCTGCGAGTCTTCGCAGACGCCGTGCGTGTTGCCGTATTGAATGTCCGCGGGAAGTTCGCCCCAATCATGCGTGACCTCATAGGTGTGCTCGCCAGAGCCCATGATTGGCTTCTTGCTGCCGGATTTGTTGGTGGCTCCCAGAAGCATGGGCGCGATGAAACCGGTTCCGACCTGGGCGACAAATTTGCGACGAGATATGGACATGCGTTGTCTTCCTCAGCGGTTTGGAGAAGCAGCAGCCTGACCCTGGGCCGCGCTCGCCGTTTCTTTACTGGTTGAGACTTTAAGCTGCAGTGGCGCAGAGGCGTGCAGAGTAGGAGAATTCGACTCGACCTGGGCCACCACATAAATTGGCTGATCGATGGGCCTGGCCCAGTCTTCGGCGCGGAGAGTAAATGTGCGGCTCGTCTGAGCTTCCGTCACCAACACTCCGTTCAATCCGACGTTGACAACTTCAACGCCGGGAGGAAGGTTCTCAACCGAGCAGGGCACCCGGCCCTTAAAGCCGTTCTGGCGCTCGATATGAAGCGTGACAGTGACTTCCTTCCCCGGTTCGATGGCAACTTCTTTGGCTTCCGTGGTCACGACCACATCAGGCGGTGGAATGATGGACGCGAGTTGCAGAGGTGGGGTCATGCCTGCATCAGCGTTTGCGATTCGCGTCAGGTCATGGCCATTGACGTTCGCGCGGCCTATAAACTCGATGGGCGATGGAGCAGTGTCGAGCGATGCGTCAGCTGCAGCCGACAGGACAACTACAGTGCTTCTCTGTCCCGCGGGGATTGTCGCCGAACTTGCGGTCACTCCCGCAGGCAGACCTTTTACGCTGACTTCAATCGGGCCATCGAAGTCCCGTATCTCCGAGACCGACACCGTCACCGGTATGGAACCGCCACGAGGGATGTTGGGATTCGCAGGTTCGGCAGTGAGTTGATAATCAGGGGCCGCGTCGCGGATGGTCAGGCGATAGGCGAAGTCACGCCCCTCCATGCCGCGAACATCTTTGAGATGCAGCAGGTACTCGCCGTCTGCCGGAGCAACAAAGTCGAGTTTTGAGTCTGCGCCGTAGCCTGGGCCGCCGTCGTCGTTGCGCCAGGTCAGGTGGAATACGGGCAGACCGTTGGCCGGGAAGTCCGCATCGGCAGGCATAATCTGCGCTTTGTATACCGGCGTGTTTACCGCGTGAACGTCAGGCGATGTTCCCTCATATGCAAGGCGCAGGCCGTTCATCCCTTGCAGGGTTGTGTCAGCGTCGGGCTGGTCAGGGATGAACTTGATTCGGTCAAGCTCGTCGCCCACCATCAGGTAGTCGCCTTCGCGCAGGCCGGAAGTAGACACGAGTCGGATGCCGATGGTCCGAGAATCCCTGTCAGCCAGTGTCGTCGTGGTCTGGTTGAGGCAACGAATGGTTGCTCTGGGGATCGGGTTTCCCTGCGCGTCGAGAACTTCGATGATGGAATCGAGCGGCGAGCCGAGGCGCGAGGCGGCGACATCGATGTTCAGGCGCTCGCCTTTTTTAGCGCGAAAGCGGAAATAGTCCTCGTCCGGCTTTCCGCCTGCTTCAGCGCCGCCATCGATATGACCGTTGATGGCGATGGGGACGGAAACGGCCTGCGCCTGTTCGGCGGTGCTGTTAGGCTCCTGCTCCGATACTTCCGGCTCATTGCCTACGGCCAGTTTGACCGGATTCAGAGAGGCTGTTTCCAGCGGGGCCGTTGTCCATCCTGCGGTGGCTTTGGGCGGATCAACTTTCACCTGATGGACGTTGCCCAGGTTGACGCCCTCAACTGCAACATCAGATGATTGCCCGACGCGCACGCCGAGCGGGAAGACACTGGTAATGTACGGCAATTGCCCCGCGTTGACGCGATAGAAGTGGTCTGCGCCTCCGCTTTGCTCGCGGTCGGTAATTGCGAGGATGTAATTTCCGTCCTGCGACAGCTTGTAATTTAATTCAGCATCGGGGGCCTCATCATACTTCCCTGCTTCGGCAAGGATGTGCCCAGTGGCGTCACTCAACACCAGTTTGGATTGAAGCTTGGAGCCGAGTTTTGACGCCTCAACCTGAAAGACGACATCTTCGCCAGCCTTACCCTCAAACTGGTAGCTGTCCGCGCTTCCCGGCGACGAAATTGTGCCGACGAGCGTTGCCGGCAGCTTCACCGGTTGCGGGGCGCTCATAGGCTTGCCCACCGTGACTTCCGGCAGCGATCCAACATCGAAGACAGCCATATCTGTTGTTCCCAATGGCGTCTGAATACGAAAGCGATGGATGCCTGGCGGAACATCTTTCGCCACCGTGATTTCGAGCTTTGCTGTCTGCTTTTTTCCAAGAGGCACCTGCGCACCGAGGTCTTCGCCCGCACGCGGCCCGGTAATTTTCTCTGGAATATCGGTAATCTCGATCAGCTTGCCGCTGATGCCGGACGCGTCAAAGATGACCGCCTTTGCGTCGGACAAATTGCGCCCGTCGATGGTGAATGTAGCGGTAGTTCCCCGCTCCATGCCTGCGGGCGAAATTTTCGAGATGCTAGGAGGAATGATGGGCTCTTCCGCGCATAGAGACAGAATACCTGTCATTCCAGTCGCAAAAGAGATGGCGAAAAACAGGACTCTAGCCTTCATACCTGCCCCCTACTGGGTCACCTGTTTGCTGTCGCTTTTCGTGGATGGCGGTTGAGGTTCGAACGCAATCATCTGCCCTCGGGTTTCTTTGTAATTCTCCGCGTCATACACGCTCAAGGTACCGTTGAAGCGGCCTGCCGCCAACTGCTTGCCGTCGCGACTTATGCTGAGCGCTTCCACCCAATCAGGTTGATGGTCAATCACGCGGATCGGATCGAGTGTAGACGCCTCGCGGAATCGAATTGAGCCGTCTGAGGAAGCAGTGATGATTGTCTTGCCGTCCGGCGACCAGACCAGAGCAAGGATACTGTCTTCGTCTGCGATCAACGACTGGTCCAGATGGCCATCATCTTTCCCCAGCTTCCATACATAGATGGTTTTGTCATAGCCAGCGGCGGCGATGCGGTCGCCAGTTGGTGAATAGGCGAGAGTGCTCAGGCCGTCGGAAGCGTCACTTAGGGTGTACAGGCGCTTCCCGGTCGCAATGTCCCAAATTTTTACTGTTCTGTCCTGCGAAGCGGTGGCGAGGCGCTTGCCGTCTGGGCTGAAGGCAACGGCGAAGACGGCGTCGATGTGGTCTTTGAGATTGGAGAGTTCCTTACCGGTGGCAACATCCCAGAGCTTCGCTGTTTTGTCATAGCTGCCGGAAGCAATCAGTTTTCCATCCGGGCTCCAGGCAATGGAATAGATGCAGTCCGTGTGCCCCTGCATCGTTTTGAGAAGCTGATGTGACTGGACGTCCCAGATTTTGATTTCTCCAAAGCGCTGCGGCGGGCCTCCTCCGGCGGCGAGCAGCTTGCCGTCCGGACTGAAGGCAATCGAGCGCACATAGTCGGCATGACCGGAGAGCGTGGCGATCTCCTTGCCGGTGGATGGGTCAATAAGACGCACTTCGCGGTAGCCGCCTACGGCAAGCAGCTTTCCATCCGGAGAGAACTTCACTGATGCCACCGGCGAGACAACCGGAACCTCCGGCTTGATTTCCGGAATGGGCGCGGTGGTGATCGTCTTTGCCGCTTCAGACTCAGCGGGACCGGAGGCTCCGGCGTCGATCCATGTCTCGATGGCGGCAATGTCCGCGGCTGGGAGGGGATCCGCGCCAAAAGGCATGCGCGGCGCGATCTTTCCTTCAAGCATCTGCGCCAGACGGCTGCCATGCGAGTTGTGTGGCAGGATGACTTGCCCGTGGTCCCCGCCCTTCATCAATGAGTCATAACTGTCCATCACCAGGCCACCCATCTTCGCGCTGCTTGAGTGGCACGCCAGACAGTTTTTTTGCAGGATGGGTGCGATGTCAGAGTTGAAGCTCGGCGGCGATGCTGCTTTCACGCCGGCGGAATTGTAAACAGCCCACATTGCAACAAAAACGGCACAGACCATGGCTAGTCTTAGAGGCCAGTCAGCAAAGCGAATTTTTCTGAGATCAGGCTGCATCTGTGCGGTGTCCGTAACTCAATGGTTGAACATAAACTCTTCGCTGGTCAGCAGCGACCATGACATATCGATAAGCGCTGCGCGACGCGGGTCCTGCTCGCCTGCAGTCTTTTGCTGCTCCGCCGCGGCAAGCGCGCTGACGAGCGCGGAGCGTTCAGAGTCGGTCGGATGCCGGCTTAGAGATGCAAGGTAGAGATAGTCGACGATCTGCTCATCGGAGAAACCGAGCTTCAGCAGCATGTCCAGTGAACTGTTCGGCGCGCGCAGCTTGTTATTGAGCGTGTCGCCGTTGATGATGTGCAGCGCCTGCGTGATGGTCGGCACGGATGTGCGCTCGCTTTCACGCGTCTGCTGTCGCACTGGCCGGCCAAAAGCTGTCAGGAAGTATGATTTCACCGCCGTATCCGGAAGCTGCATGCCGCGCATGCCGATGGGATAGCCATCAAATTTCTCCGGAACCTGGGTCACTTGCGAATAGGCATCAAGAAGCACCTCAGCGGGCAGACGCTTGATGACATAGTGCGAGCCGTATTTGTCATCGTCCACATTTTCCTTGAGTGGTTTCGATGAAGTCTGATATGTCGCCGACTGCATGATGGTGCGAATCAGATAATTCACGTCGAAATTGTGCGCCACAAAATCCTTCGTCAGCGCGTTCAGCAACTCGTCGTTGGTAGCTGGATTGGTGTCGCGCAGATCATCGACTGGCTCAACGAGGCCGCGCCCCATGAAATTGCGCCACACCCGGTTGACAATGCTGCGGGCGAAAAACGGGTTCTGCGGCGACGTGAGCCATTTGGCGAAGTACTGGCGCGTGTCGCCCGGCGTCTGCATAGAGAGCGCTACCGCATCGAGCGGCTTGGGCGGCAGCGGCATCATGAAGCGGTCATCCATGAATTCGCCGGTTGGAGCCGAATAGACCGTTACATCATTGAAGAGTGGCCCTACCCCGGGACGAAATCCACCCGACGCAAAAGTCTTGAGCCGCACCCGTGCAAACAGGTTGGCCATGCCGTAATAGTCCTTCTGCGTCCACTTCGCTAGAGGATGGTTGTGGCAGTGAGCACAGGTGATGTTGATGCCCATGAATGCCTGCGCCATGTTTTCCGACGTATCCAGTGGATCGCGGTGCACCACCCAGTAATTGGCTGCGCCATTTTCCTCTGTATTACCAGTCGCCGTCACGATCTGCGCGACAAACTTGTTCCACGGCTTGTCGGTCGCCACACTGTCGTGGATCCAGTTGTAGTAGCTCCACATCTCTCCATTGGAGAGGCGGTTGCTCGAAACCAGAAGCAGATCAGACCACTTATAGGCCCAGTAGTCCACGAACTCGGGCCGCTTCATGATGGTGTCAATTAGCTGGTTGCGCTTGTCCGGTGAGGAGTCCTTCAGAAACTTTTCGACCTCGGACGGAGCTGGCAGAATTCCCGCCGCATCGAGATATGCTCTGCGGATAAATTCGGCATCGCTTGCAGGAGGCGACGGTGGAATGTGCAGCACTGCGAGATGCTTCAAGATGGCATCGTCAATGAAGTTGTTGCGCGGAGCTTTGCTGAAGACCGTCTCCGGCAGCTTGTAGGGAAACGGAATGCGAAGCCGCGAAAACGTAACATGGCTCTGATACCACACCGTGACCGGGGCCTCGCCATAGCCGTGCATGGTGACATGGCCGTCATTCCCCACGGTGGCCACGCTTTCATCTCCGCTGTCGTACTTGGCCCAGCGCGTTACGTCGGCGGTGTGGCCATCGGAAAATACCGCTGTCACCAGCAACTGCTGCTCGGCACCTGGACGAAGCGAGGCTTCGCGGGGAAGCACCTGGATCGCGGTGACGCGTGGGTCAGTATCTCGCGGCGGCGGCATTCCCTGCGCGATCCAGCCGGAAATCACTCCATATTCAGGCGAGCCGACGTCGAAGCGTTTACCCCCGCCGTGCGGGATGGTCAGAGTCGGCTTCAAAAGAATCAGGCTCTTTGCTGGTTCCATCGTCTCCGTACGCCGCGCCAGCGCCTGATGTGTGAGCGTGTAGTAGTCGGCTTCAGGGTCATAACCGCGCAGCGTAAGCTTGAAGCCGTTTTTGCCTGCGGCCGCGCCATGGCATGGGCCGGAATTGCAGCCCATCTTCGTCATGACGGGCAGTACGTCATTGCGGAAGCTCCAGATCGCGACATCGTTATAACCCTTGACGCTCAACGGCGCATTTGCGCGATGCCCCTCGACGGTCGCGAGGACAGTCGC
>NZ_DASQIX010000027.1:0-5288 GCF_035631355.1 Alloacidobacterium sp. | reverse complement strand
TCGATTGCTGTTGAGCGCGCTGCCCGCAACCATGTCCAGCATGTGGGCGATGATCGGGTTCACCGTCTCCTGCATGATCGGGCTGGTCTTTGGTATCTATCCCGCATGGAAGGCGGCGAACCTCGATCCGATTGAAGCGCTGAGATACGAATGACAGAGAAATAGGGAGGTAGGGAATTAGGTGCCCTCTTCCCTGTTCGCCATCTCCCTGCCCTTATACACTGAGCATTCATGCTCGCCCTTATCGTTGAAAGCATAACGACCATCCTTGCGTTGTGCGGGCTGGGATTTTACCTTGCGGCGCTCTGGAGCGCGCGTGCATTCGTTCGCACCCGGCGCCCGGTTGCGGCCACATTTCACCCTACCGTCAGCATGCTGAAGCCGCTGAAGGGATTCGATCATGAAATGTATGCGAGCTTCGCCAGCCACTGCCGCCAGCAGTATGCAGGCGAGTATGAAATTCTATTTGGCGTCAGCAGCATGGGTGATCCGGCAGTCGCAGCCGTCGAGCAGTTGAAGGCCGAGTTTCCGCAGGTTGCCATCCGCATCGTTCTCTGCTCGGAAGCGCTGGGCGCGAACGGCAAGGTAAGCAATCTGGCGCAGATGGTTCCACAGGCCCGCTTTGGCTACATCCTCATCAACGACAGCGATATCAAAGTCTCGCCGCGCTACCTCGAACGCGCAATGGCCCCGTTTGTTGATCCCAAAGTCGGCATGGCAACTGCGCTTTATCGCGGACGCGCGCATGGCACTCTGGGGTCGAAGATGGAGGCGCTTGGCATCTCAACCGACTTCGCCGCTGGAGTGCTGACGGCGCGAAAGCTAGAAGGCGGCATTCGTTTCGGACTCGGGTCGACGCTTGCGATGTCGCGGGAAGCGCTCGACGCAATTGGCGGGCTTGCTCCGCTCACCGACCATCTTGCCGACGATTACGAGCTCGGCGCTCGCATCGCCGCCAAAGGCTATCGCGTCGAGTTGATCGATGAAGTGGTCGAGACAACGGTCCCGGCTTATAGCTTCCGTCAGTTCCTCGCACATCAGCTACGCTGGACGCGCGGCATGCGCGATGTTCGCAACTGGGGCTACGCCGGAGTTCTTTTCACCTTTGGCTTGCCTTGGGCCATCCTTAACCTGATTACCGCGGGCGCAAGCCTTTCGAGCTTCGCCCTGTTGAGCCTTGTCTGCGCAGCGCGAGTGACGCTGGCGCTCGCGATTGGTGTCGGCCTATTGCGTGATCGGCAGGTTTTGCGCGACCTTTGGCTGCTGCCATTGCGCGACATGGTGGCTCTCTGTATCTGGGTATGGAGCTACGCGGGAAACACAATTGTCTGGCGCGATCAGACTTTTAGTTTGCAGAATGGCCGGCTGCAGAAATAAGCAGGAGCGCCCCGTTTCCGATTGTCGAGCACTATGTGCAGCTCGATCAAAATTCGGCGCCGTGCGAGCTGGGCTGGTTGCTCAGGATTTCTTTGCCGCCGCTGCGCCCGATGACAAACGGCTGCCCTGGCAACTGGGGAGCCTGGTCAACCGGGGTCCAGAGAAAGACACGGTTCTGTCCGTTCCACATCTGCGTCAGCGCATCATTATCGATAAAAATCTGCGGCGCATCGGGAAAGAAAGAGCCGTACCATAGGCCTCCACCGCGGCCATTAAGAACCGTGACCTGTCGTTCCAGATAAAAGGCCAGAGAAGACGCGCGCTCATAGCGGCCATTGACCACGATTACGTCGTCGCTGTCCATTTCAGGCTTGATGGCGTTGGCGAGAATCTGCGATGAGAGGGCCGGTGAAAGTGTATTCAGCGCCAGGTGTGCGGCGATAAGGAATGCCGTAACTGTACCTAAAAGAAAACAGTTGGCCATGCGCGCCTTCGCCCTGATCCGGAACCAGAGATTCGCGGTAAGGCCGACAAGAATCGCAGCAATCGTAATACTGAGCGGAACGCGGAATGCTCCCAAGGCGCGTCGTGTCAGGTCAAAGAAATGTCCAAAAAACAGCCTGTGAGTTCGCGTGATTTGCCGCAGTACCTGAGTCACATCGGTGCCAATCGGCAGCGGCTTATAGTGGATGGCAAACACAAGCAATGCAACAGCGGTAATAAGACCGGCAATGAACAGCGCCCAGGCAATAATCTTTCCTGCTGATGAGGGTGCGCGCTCGTCTTCTGCGAGCCAGTACCCGGCCAGCAGCGCGAGAGGCGGCAGCGCAGGCAGTACGTAGTATTCCTGCCTTGCCGGGAAGCTGAAGAAGACCATTACCACTACGGCCCAGATGACGAGCAGAAGCATTGCTCGCTGGCGCTCATCCAGTTCCTCGCGGCGAAAGACCTGTCCCCAATGCATGCGGGCCAGCACGGTAAGCGCGAAGATGCACCACGGGGCGATGAAGGCCAGCAGCAGCAGCCAGAAGAGCGGCAAGGGCACGGAATCGAAGTTTGGCGTACTACGGTTGAAGTAGCGTCCGAGCTGCTCATGAACAAAATAGAACCACGCGAATCCGTGTACGCTGCCCTGCGTAGGCGAAGAGCCGGGAGCTCCAATCGATGGATTCCGCAGGGCCGCGATGATATGCCAGGGCACGGCGACAATCAGGAAAGCAATCGTCCCGGTCACGGGGTGCCAGCGCAGAAGATGGCGCAGCTTCCGCGTGAAGAACAGGTAAACAACAATAATGACCAGCGGGAAGATTGCGCCGACTAGGCCCTTCGTCAACACGCCCAGTGCACAGCAGATATCGAATCCTAAGGCCGTTACCAGCGATGGCTTCGTCTCGCCCAGCGACTTCCAGAAAAAGAACGTCGCCAGCGAAAGCCAGAGACAGAGCACTATATCGGGCATAAGGATGCGCGTGAATCCGAAGATGCCGCTCGCGGTCAGCAGGCACAGCGCGGAGTAGAAGCCGGCCTGCGGCGAAGCGAAGAGTCTTCGTCCCAGTACAAAGATGACGAGAAACAGGGCCAGCGCGTAGAGCGCGAGCGGCAGGCGGGCGGCCCAGTCATGTTCGCCGAAAATTCTGAAGCTGGCGGCAACGCTCCAATATAGAAGCGGGGCTTTCTCCAGATAACGGATTCCGTTGACGTGAAGTGTGGCCCAGTCGTGCGTCAGCACCATCTCGCGTGCGGCCTCGGCATGCAGCGCGTCGGCGTCGTCAAGCAGCGGCGGACGCACCAGTGCGAACGAGCCATAGAGGAGCAGCCATAGACCCAGAATGGGAAAAAGGAAGCGCTTCATCTGCGGAGATGATTATAGAGAAGCGGGCGGCTTTGTATTTACCAATCGGATAACGGCGTTTGTGGTTCAGCGCCTGCGGCCAGCTCTACAACTTGTTGAGCATGATTCAGATGAGGAAAATTCCGAGCAAAAAAAATTGCAACGTGCCCTGTGCGACTTGCCGACTCTACATGTTGGCCTCTATATTGTTTCTTCATTTTAAAACTGTGTCCGGTGGGATGCCGGCTGCAACACTAAACCCTCCAACTATCCACATATCGAGGAAGTAGGAAAAACATTCATGGCGCAGATTTTTGACCGTAGCTCGAACGCGCTGGCACGGATGAGCCTGGTCTTGACGGGGTTGATCGTAATCGCTTTAGGCGTCACGTTGAATGAACTGCAAAGGTCGCCGTGGGTGACCCGCCAGGGGCAGCGCGCCGACCAGCCTGTTCCATTCAGCCATAAACACCATGTGCAGGGGCTTGGTCTTCAATGCCAGTACTGCCATACGTCGGTTGAGAAGTCGAGCTATGCGGGTATCCCTCCGACCCGGACCTGCATGAACTGCCATGCGCAGATCTGGACCAATGCCGAACTGCTTGAGCCGGTGCGGAACAGTTGGGCGACAGGCCAATCGATTGTCTGGACCAAAGTTCACGACCTGCCGGACTTCGTTTACTTCAGCCATGAAATCCATGTGAACAAGGGCATCGGCTGTTCGAGCTGTCACGGACGCGTCGATGAGATGCCGATCATGTATCAGGAAAACACGCTGCAGATGGAATGGTGCCTGAACTGCCACCGTCATCCCGCTGTAAACCTGAGACCCACCAGCGAAATCTACAACATGGCATGGACAGGCCCGACTGAGCTTAAACCTGTATGGTGCGCGGTCAAGCAGTCTGCGAAACCCGGTGTGCCGACCGGCCAGGATGTGACCTGCGTGCAAACCGATCCCACTTCCAATACTGGTGGTCAGTTGGCTTCTCTGCACATGCTGCCCGTCGGACTCCATGGACAGACAGCCAGCGATGCTGGAGGCGCGGCAGCAGCTCCCGCGGTGCTGAATTACCAGAAATTCACCAGTCAGGAAGAGCTGGGCAAGTTCCTGGAAGTGCAATATCACATTCGCTCTCCACGCGACCTGACGAGCTGCGAGGTCTGCCACCGATGAAACCCGCAGGCGCGCAAGGCGAAAGACACGATCAAGAGATGAGCACAAACGGATTAGTGAAGCTGGAAAAGCCCCTGACGCTCGAAGAGGTCCGCAAAGAGCTGAACGGCAAAACAGGCAAGAAATACTGGCGGAGTATCGACGAGCTTGCCGGCAAGCCGGAATTCGGCGAGATGTTGAGCCGCGAGTTTCCCCAGCAGGCATCGGAATGGATTGATCCGGTATCGCGCCGCGGTTTCCTCAAGCTGGCAGGTGCTTCGCTGGCGCTGGCCGGGCTGTCGGGCTGCACCAAGCAGCCTGAGGAGTCAATCTATCCCTACGTCAAGGCGCCGGAAGACCTTATTCTCGGCAAGCCGATGTATTTTGCCTCGGCCTTCCCCTTTACGACAGGCTCAGTGCCCGCGCTGGTGAAGAGCGACGCCTTCCGCCCCATCAAGATTGACGGCAACCCCGAGCATCCATACAACCAGGGCGGCTCCGACCCGATTCTGCAGGCGACGCTGCTCGACATGTACGACCCTGACCGCTCGCAGCATATTCTCTATCGCGGCGAAACGCGCCCCTGGGTGTCTTTTCAGGCGGCGTGGCGCGCGATGCTGGCTGACAAGAAGTCTTCCAGCGGCGGAGCGGGACTTTACTTCCTGAGCGGCACAGTCACTTCGCCCACGCTCGCGGCGCAATGGAAGAAGGCGCAGGCCAGCTTCCCGAATGCGAAATGGATCCAGTATGACGCGGTGAACCGCGACTCGGCTTATGCTGCTGCCAAGGCGGCTTTCGGCAATTTTCTGGACGCGCAATTCAAGCTGGACGCGGCGGACGTGGTCCTCTCGCTGGACGCGGATTTCCTCTCCGGCTCGCTGTATCCGGGTTTCCATCGGCTGGCGAAGGACTACGCCAACAAGC
>NZ_DASQIX010000026.1:0-15548 GCF_035631355.1 Alloacidobacterium sp. | reverse complement strand
GGCCAGCCATGCGGGGAGCCTTCGGCCTTTCACTTCCAGCTTCACCGGCGCACCTTTGAGGGTGAACGGCCCTTCTGCTACTGGCGCTTCCCTGGCCTTGATGGATTCGGTGCGCACGGCATAATTCCATTGCGTGGTGGGGTAGACCTGCCAGTCGGCGGTCATGCCGCGATCACGCAGTTTGAGCCAGTCTTCTCCGATGGGGTAAGAGAAGACAAGCGGACCGCGTTCAAATGCTATGGAGTCGTTGAAGCCTTTGCCGGCGCGTGCTTCAAGCGGGAGGATAAGTTCGACTGTGTCACCCGGTTTCCATGTGCGGTCTATTCTTGCGAAGCTGCCGGGCTGCGGCGCCTGCTGCAACTGACCGTTAATGCGGATGCTCGCGTCTTCGGTCCATGTGGGAATGCGCAGTTGCAGCGGGAATGCGAGCGGCTTGTCTGGATGAACGGCGATGCGAATCTTGTCGCGGAATGGATAGTCGGTTTCTTCGCTGATGCGGACGGCGGCGTTGCGAATCGCAGTGTGGACTTCACAGGGAGCGTAAGCGACTGCAGCGATCCCGTCATCGTTCGATGCCATCCATAGACTCGACGTCAGCTTGGGCCACCCCTGATGGAAGTTGGCGGTACAGCAGCCGAAGTTGGGATCGAGTCCGAAGAGGTTCGACTCGGGGCCGTCGGTCGTCCAGGGCTTGTGATTGAGGCTGCACTGCACCTGGTTGGACTGCTGATTGTACTGGTGCGCCCACATGTCGTCCGTGAACGTACCGGGCAGGCAGTTGTAGGCAATACGTTCGAGGCGGTCTCCCAGCTCCGAATTGCCCATGACGGCAAGCGCCACTTCGAGCGAGAACATAGTCTCGACCACAGTGCAGAGTTCCGTCCCTTGCGAGGGGTTGCGCCCGGCAAAATGTTCGTCAGCCGAGAAGATGCCGTTGGGCAGGCTGTGCCAGCGGTCCAGTTCGGCGAGTTGATGGAAAAGCGCCTGACGGTCTCCTGCGTTTCTGCTGATGAGCGACCATACAGGCGAAGCTTTGAGCGCCATGGCATTGTTGACGCCGTGCGTGGCGAGCGCCGTGTCGCCGAGGCCATTGTGTTCGTTGAGCTTGATGAATTCAGGCGTGATGCGCTGCGTGTATTTGAAGTTAGCGAAATCGGCCTGCCAGTTGAAACCTTGTTGGTGCAGGAGCTTTGCCAACTCGATGAGCTTGGGGTCGCCGGTGCGGTTGTACAGCCAGAGCACGCTCAAGACTTCGTCGTGCCAACGAAACTTGCCCCAGTCGCGCAGAGGTCGCGTAGGCAACTGCGAAAGCTGGTATGCAAAATAGCGCTGCATGACCGGAATGACGCGCGTGTCGCCGGTCGCTTCCTGATGCTGGGTGAGCGCCTTGAGCATAACCATGCGCGGCCACCAGTCGTCATTCGAGCGCGGGCCAATCATGCCACTGGGTTGCTGGTTGTTGAGCGTCCAGTCGATGAAT
This sequence comes from Alloacidobacterium sp., assembly GCF_035631355.1. NCBI lineage: Bacteria > Pseudomonadati > Acidobacteriota > Terriglobia > Terriglobales > Acidobacteriaceae > Alloacidobacterium > Alloacidobacterium sp. The sequence continues at coordinate 14,068 of NZ_DASQIX010000026.1, read as the reverse complement.
TTCTGTGCTTTGGCTTTGAGGCGGGCGTCATCGAGTTGATACGCAAGTGGAATGAGGCCATCCAGGAAGTAGGGGCCGCGCTCCCAGGATTCGCCAGTCCCGCCGAGCCAGCCCGAGTTAGGCCCCACGTCAGCCCATGTCTCGTCAAGATGACCGCCAAGGCCCTTGGCCTGAATCTCCAACTGCGCGCGCAGCCAACCCGTGGGGCGAATCGTGCCGAGCGGGAGCGGATTGAAGGCGTTAGGCGCGAGCGGAGCGCGATTTTCGGTCGCGGACTGTGCCGGAGTTGTTGCAGAAAAGGCGAAGGCGCTTGTGTTTGCAGCGACAAAAGCTGCGGCGCTGAGTTGTTTGCAGAAAGTGCGTCGGTTGACAATGCGCGAAGTAATTGACTTCACCCCTTACTCCTATAGTGGTTATCGTAAACGGTTACATGGCACGTTGGCATGGGTCAGATGGACTAGGCCATCTGTCTTTGGTGCACTAACTGCCCGCGCGCCAGGGTGAGATCGTGTTCCAGTGCTGGAGTTGTTCTGTGGCCCAGGCTGGAGTTTTGTCTTTGTGACAGGTATTGCAGGCGTTGGGGATACCGAACTGCTCAGTCAATTTTGGCCAGATGAAAGCGAAAGTGTGGCTGCTGACGAACTGCCCTTTGATGGTGACTTCGATCTTAGGCATGTGGCAGGCTGTGCACTGGCTTCCTGCGCTGCTTTCAGCGTGATGTGTATGTTCAGCGACTGACGTTTTCAGGCCGGCGGGATTGTCTTTAGTGTGGCAGCCGAGGCAGAGATCGTTGCCGGTTGCGATCAGGTTGGAAGGATTGTCGCTATTGTGAACATCGTGGCAATCGAAACAGCGCAGACCGCGATGGTACATGTTGCTGTGGATGAAGTCATTGCCCTGCATGCGGTTTTTGTGCGCAGTGCCGTCGGCGAAGTAGTAGAAGTCCTGTACGCCGAATTTTGATTCTTCAAGCCGCCAGTAGTTGGAGAGGCGCTGTCCGGGCTGAAAGCCGACGGGCCAGTCATAGTATTTGCCTTCGATCTGTTGCTTCAGGGGCCGTCCCTGCGAGTGGCACTGCATGCAGACATCTGTTCCGCGCACATAGTCCAGCTTTGCCGGATTGACGATGTTGTCCTTAGTGGGATGCTTGACATGCTCGCTGCCAGCACCGTGGCACTTCTCGCAACCGACGTTCCACTCTGTTACCTGCTTGGTCTCGATGTTGTAGTTGACTGAGTGGCAGCCGTCGCAGAGCGGGCCAGTGGGCCGTTCAAAATTGCTGTCAGGATAATAAGCAGCCCACCAGTCAGTTCCTTTCTCGACGTGAAACGGTAGCCACTTCTTTTGCTGGATGTCCCATTGAGCAGGCAACACATAGTAGTCGTCACCGCGGCGGGTGAAATAGCGCTGTTTCCAGCGGCTGCCATAAACGAAAGCAACGTCCTTCAGGTCGAAGGTGCGGATCGGATCAAGATGAGAGAAGTCACCGAGAACAGCCTCGGGATGCTTTGCAGGATCGCGCACCACGTTAGCCATGCGCATTTTCGACCAGCTTTCGTAAATCTTTTCGTGGCACTTGCGGCATTGTTCCGAGCCGACGAACATGGATTTTTCAGGCGTTTGAGCGTGCAGCTGGGATAGCAGCAACAGCAGGCCGATGCAGAAAAAAAGCCGTGTGCGGAGCCTGTTTGCGAGCATGTGCCATGTTACTGGTTGACGCCGCTGGCGAGAAAGCCCCCGTCCACAACAATGGTTTGCCCTGTCACATACGACGCGCCGTCAGAGGATAGAAAGATGGCTGCGCCGACCACTTCTTCTGTCTTGCCAAAACGGCCCATCGGGGTTCGCATCAGCAGTTCTTTCCCGCGCGACGTGCTGTCAAGTAACTCGGCATTGAGGGCGGTGCGGAAGACTCCGGGAGCGATGGCGTTGACTGTGACTCCGTGCTTTGACCATTCAACGGCGAGCGAACGCGTGAGTGAAGCAACAGCGGCCTTACTGGCAGCGTAGGCGGCAACTTCATTAAGTGCGACGAAGGTATTGAGCGAGGCGATATTGACGATGCGTCCGTAGCCGCGGTCGAGCATGTGCTTGCCGAAGATCTGGCAGGCGCGCAGCGTCCCAGTGAGGTTGGTGTCGATAATCGCCTTCCACTCTTCTTCCGGGAAAGTGAGCGTGGGGGCGCGCTTGATGCGCCCGGCACAGTTGATGAGGATATCAACTTTGTCGAAATTCTTGAGGGTCTCGGCGAGCAGGTTTTCGAGCGAGGCGCGGCCGGCCACGTCAGAGGTGACTCGCAGGGTGCGTCTGCCTTTGGCTTCGATAGCGGCGGCGGTTTCTTCCACCTGCTCCTTGCGGCGCGCGGAGGCGACGACGTCGGCACCCGCCTCAGCGAGGCCAAGGCTGAGAGCGCGGCCAATGCCAGATGTTCCTCCGATGATGACGGCGGTTTTTCCTTCAAGCGTGAGCGGATGGGTCATCGAGTTTCTTTCCCTCTTACGATTTGAAATGGCTTTTATAGGCCCAGAGGCCGAGGCCGGGATTTGAGATGAAGAAGACTTCTTCGCCGTTAACGTTGTTGTAGCCATTGCAGAGCTTGGTTGGATCGTACCGCGCGGTCATCGCGGCAAGATCAGCATATTGGAAGCCAACGCTTTCGATTTCCCGCTGCGTAAGCGAGCCGGGGCAGTAGGTGATGGTGAAGCGTCCTTCTGACGAACCGTGAATGAGATGTGCGGCGGCGCCGAGGTCGGCTTCGAGGTCAGAATGCTTTTCGACCGCTTCAAGCGTGTATGGAGTTCCGCGATAGCCATATTTGCGTATGAGCGCGTCGATGGCTTTATCTTCGCCGAATTCTCTGACGCCGGGAGCAAGCACGACCAATTCACCATTGTCAGCAAGCGCCATGCGCGTCCGATAGACGGCCTTGTTACCAAGCCATGTGCTTTTGAATTCGTGCGGTTCGAGATAGACGACGGCCTTCTGAATAGGGCGGTCGAGCATCTCGAAATTGACTTCAAGGCTCAAGTCGGCAGCGCGGTGGAAGCACTCGACGTCGTCGCCGATAAAGAGGCCACGCACAGCGAGACGTCCCTGCGCGTTACGCCCAACGACCGTGTGCACGTAGACGATGGGGATATCTTTGAGGAAGCGGTCCGAGGCATAGTTGAGGACCTCGCGCACTGGATTTTTTGCGCGGCCCATGATGCGTTCCATGCCATAAACGGCGCCGAGATAGTGGCTGCGATTGATGCCTTCGCGCCCTCCGGTCCCGACCAGGATGTTTTTGTTGTAATTGGCCATACCAATGACTTCGTGCGGCACGACTTGTCCAATGGAGAGTACAAGATCGAAGCCGTCATGCACGATAAGGCGGTTCACTTGCGCGGGCCACGCATAGTTCAGCTTGCCTTCGGACTGCTGATGAATGAATTCAGCGGGGACTTCACCCAGCGTTTCAACATCGGTGCGCCAGTTGTGGACGCGAAAGAGCGAATGGGGGACTTCGCCGAACATGCGCGTAAGGCTTGCAGGCGACATGGCGGAGTGCGTGCCAAGCGCGGGAAGAATGGCTTCGAGCTTGTCGCCGTAATACTCGTAGGCGTAGCGTGTGAGATCGCCGGCGCGGGAGTGAGCGCGGGTCTGATCCGGCGGCACAATGAGGACGCGCTTGCGCGTGCCAAGCGCGCTGAGGGCCTGGAAGAGCAGCTCGCGCAGTTGCGCTGGCGCAAGTTCCGTGGTGCTGCTTCCGGTGCTGAGATAAAGGCCCATGGGCTATGGCAAGTTTACGCTGCGTTGATGTGGTACGATCACGCTACGCAGCGACCTCGATTTTCTTCAGTCCAGGTGCCAACAGGCGCAACGCCGCAAAGGCGATGAGGTAGGCGCTAGCGGCGATTCCAAAAAGCGATGCATAGCTGTGCGTGATTTGCAGCACCCATCCGGCGCTGAGCGAGAAGAGCACGCCACCTACTGACCCGGCCATGCCGCCGATGCCGACGACCGCGCCGACGGCGCTTTTTGGGAACATATCGGACACGGTGGTGAAGAGATTGGCCGACCATCCCTGGTGCGCGGCCGCGGCGAGACTGAGCAGGCCAACGGCCACCCACTCGGAATTCGTCCGGCTGGCGAAGAAGATGGGCGTAACCACGCAGGCGAAAATCAGCATGGTCAATAGGCGCGCGCGGATCATCGACGCTCCCGTGCGATGGATGAGTGCCGGGAGCCATCCGCCGCCGATGCTGCCAACCGCCGAAGCGTTATAGACAATAATGAGCGGCAGGCCGAGATGCGAAAGTCCGAGATGAAAGCGGGCGTCAAAAAATTTCGGCAGCCAGTAGAGATAGAACCACCAGATGGGATCGGTGAGAAATTTCGCTACCGAAAATGCCCAGGTCTGGCGATAGATGGCAATCTTTCTCCAGGGAATTTTCGCAACCGGCTGCGGCGGATCACTGTTGATCAGGTCAAGCTCGGCCCGGCTGACTGTCGGGTGGTCCGCGGGCTTGCGGTAATGCGTGAGCCACCAGATGATCCACGCGGCGCTGAAAACCCCGGTCAGCAAGAATGAGGGCCGCCAGCCATAGTGGATCGTGATCCAGGGAACGATGGCCGGCGCAAGTATGGCGCCAACGTTGGTGCCGGAATTGAAAATTCCGGTAGCAAGCGAGCGTTCGCTTTGCGGGAACCACTCGGCCGTAGCTTTAATGGCGGCGGGAAAATTTCCCGATTCGCCAAGGCCGAGGAAGAAGCGCGCGATGCCAAATTGCAGGGCAGTGCGCGCGAGCGAGTGGCACATGGCGGAGATGCTCCAGATGCCCATGACCACGGCGTAGCCGATGCGCGTGCCGAAGCGGTCCACCATTTGGCCGGCGACGATGAGGCCGACCGCATAGGCGAACTGAAAGGCGCTGACAATGTAGCCATATTGCGCTTCTGTCCAGCCGATGCTGTGCTGGAGCATCGGTGCAAGAATGCCGAGCACCTGGCGGTCCATGTAGTTGATGGAGGTGGCGGCAAAGAGCAGCGCACAGACGGTCCAGCGCACATGGCTACTGGCTGGACGTGATGAGACGAAGTCGTCGTCGAGCGTGGATGGCTGGGGCGAATTGCCGGAGGCAGTCAAATTCAAATTCTTTCGTGCGCGAAAAATGGTTTCGCTTGGTTATATCTGTGCGAGTGTTCCGTGGGCAAGGCGAACGGGTCCAGCGTCTCTACAAGCGGTATGCCTTGCGAACGAGGTTGATGGTGAGGTCCTGCGCCAATTCGAACGCTTCATCTTCATCGAGGCGGTGTTCGGCCACCAGCCGCGCGAGGTAAGCGCAATCGATGCGGCGGGCCACGTCGTGACGCGCGGGAATGGAGAGGAAGGCGCGAGTGTCGTCGTTGAAGCCGACCGTGTTGTAGAAGCCGGCTGTCTCGGTGGCCAGCTCGCGGAAGCGCATCATGCCTTCCGGGCTGTCCAGGAACCACCACGGCGGACCGAGACGCAGGCAGGGATAGTGTCCGGCCAGCGGGGCGAGCTCGCGGCTGAAGGTGGATTCATCCAGCGTGAAAAGAATGAATGTGAACGACGGCTCGTTGCCGAAGAGATCAAGAAGCGGCTTCAGCCCGTGAACGTAGTCGATGGCGGTTGGTATGTCCGCGCCCGCATCGCGCCCGCACTGGTCAAAGATCGTCTGGTTGTGGTTGCGGAAGCTGCCTGGGTGCAGTTGCATGACGAGTCCATCGTCGATGCTCATGCGGGCCATCTCGGTGAGCATCTGGGCGCGGAAGAGTTCCCGTTGTTCTGCGTTTGACTTGCAGGAGAGGACAGTTGCAAACAGTTTCTCTGCTTCCTGCTTGTCGAGATTGGCTGTGTTGGCGGTGGGATGGCCGTGGTCGGTTGCTGTGCACCCCAGCGACTTGAAGCGCTCGCGTGATTTGCGCAGAGCGTTGAGATAGCCAGACCATTTCGTTGTGTCTTCGCCGGTTTGCTCGCCGAGTTGTGAGATATTTTCACGGAAGCCGTGAAAGGTCGGATCGACGACGGAGTCAGGACGGAAGGTGGGCAGAATGCAGCCTTTCCAGCCTGATTCGCGCAGGGCGCGGTGATGTTCAAGCGAGTCGAGCGGCGAATCGGTAGTGGACAGGGCTTCGAGGCGGAAGCGCTCGTACAGCGCGCGTGGTAGAAATTCTGGCTGCTGAAGTTTTTCAGCGATCACGTCGAAGTAGTGGTCGGCCGTGGCTGCGGAGAGTCGTTGGTCGAGACCGAAGAGCATTTCAAATTCGTAGTCGAGCCACAGGCGCGTGGGCGTGCCGCGGAACAGATGATAGTGCTTCGCAAAAATGCGCCAGATTTTGCGCGAGTCGATTTTGCCGGTCTGGCCGATGCCCAGATCGCGCATGGAGACACCCTGGCTGTAAAGCATGCGATAGACATAGTGATCGGGCAGGATGAGAAGTTGCGCCGGGTCAGGGAACGACTCGTTCTTCGCGAACCAGGCGGCCTCAGTGTGGCCGTGCGGGCTGATGATCGGCAAATCACTTATGGTCGCGTAGAGGCGTCGCGCGATTCCGCGCGTTTCCGGGTCAGCGGGAAAAAGCCGGTCAGGATGAAGGATGGCCACTCGTTGCACTCCTCACGTTTCGCACCGCGACACTTTCCGATGCATTACGATTTACGACCATACTAAGGCAGAATTAGTGGTCAGACCACTGAGAAGCAGTCTATTCTCATACAGACGGTTTTGGCCAGAAGCAAAACTTTCGCAAGCGCGCGTGGCAATGCTAATCTCGCAATGCAGCAATGACTGACATGACGGAGACGAAAAACCGCAATCACGAGACGCACCTGACGATGCAGGTGGTCAACCACGTCCGGTCATTGATCGAGGACGGGACTCTGCATCCGGGCGACAAAATTCCACCAGAGCGTGAGTTTGCAAAGAAACTGAAGATCAGCCGTGCCAGCCTGCGCGCCGGCATCGGCCATCTGGCAGCAATGGGTGTACTGAACGTGCGCCACGGCGTAGGTACGTTTGTGGCGGACGGACCTCCTGCGTTGGGGACGGCATCGCTGGCGCTGCTCGGTGCGTTGCATGGTTTTAAGTCTTGGCAGATGTTTGAGGCGCGTTTGATTCTGGAGAGTCATCTGGCGGCGCTGGCGGCAGAGCGCGGGCGGGAAGAGCATTTTACTGCGCTGGCCGAAGAAGTGACTGAGATGTACGCCACCTTCCATGAGCCGCAGGAGTATCTGATCCACGACATGCGCTTCCATCGCACGATTGCGGAAGCGTCGGGCAATCCGATTCTGGCGGTGCTGATGGAGACGATTGCGGCAGCGCTCTATGACGAGCGGCGTAAAACGGTGGAGCGCTCGCGCGACCTGAAGCAGTCGGCTGAAATCCATCGCGAGATTTACCGCGCCATCCGCTCGCGCAATGCGGCTGCGGCGCGGACGGTGATGGAGAAGCACTTGAAGCTGGCCGAGTCGGCGCAGGTGAGTGAATTGAAGCGCGGCGCAGGCCGGAAGAAATCTGCGAAAAAAGAACCTGCTGATACATAGGGTCAATCTCGCGCGCAAAAAACAGGTCCTTCCCCTTCACTGTGTTCAGGGTCAGGATGACAGCGCTTATTCTCTTGCAAACTCAGAGTTGATTCGGCGAAATCACTAAAATCACTATAAGGATTGTCATCCCGACCGGAGTCATTGCAATGCAATGACGTAGTGGAGAGCCTGCCCTGAGCGAAGTCGAAGGGAACCTGTAGTTTGCTCCGGTCGCCCAAATTCTGAAATTGCCTTAGATGTTTTTCACCGCTGCACCGCCCATGCAAGGCCGTCAGGTTCATGACCGGCGTCGATGTGTCCGGTGACCTGCAAAGACTTCAAGTCGATCACAGCGACGTAATCGTCAGGCGAACAGGAAACGAAGACGCGCGCGCCGTCCGGCTGCATAATAATGCCTGCAGCCCCGTGTCCTACCGGGATGCGCTTTACTACCTTGCGCGTGGCTGCGTCAATGACGGTGATATCCGGGTTTCTGAGACTCGAGATGAAGACCAGCTTGCCATCCGGCGTAAACTTCAGCCGGTTTGCTCCAGTGACATTCGCATCCAGAGTTTGCGTCACTTTCTTTGCGTCGATGTCAATGATGGAAACTGTACCGTCCAGCGCGTTGGCTACCCAAAGCTCTTTCCCGTCAGGAGAGACGTCGAACCCCTCGTCTCCTCTGCCAACCGGGATGACAGTCTCATTCCAGTCTGTTCTCGGAGTTGGCGGTGGGCCGGGATTAGCTCCGGGCGGAGGCCCGGGAGGATTAACGATAACCTTGTCGATGATGCTCACAGTCGCCGAGCTAACGTTTGTGGTGATGATGCGCTCTTCGTCCGGCGCGACCCAGATCATGTGGGTGCGGTTCTGTCCGGTGCCGAGCACCCAGTCAACTTTATTGGTCGCAGGATCATATCTGCCGATGACCTTGGCGGCCTCGGCGGTGAACCATGTCTTACCGCCAACAAAGTCCAGGCCATGCGGGCCACGCAAAGGGCCAAGATCAATCGAGGGCATTGGCTTTTGTCCTGTGAGATCAACCACGGCAAGCGTGTTCCATTGGCCGAAACCATAATTTGAAACGTAGGCGGTCTTGCCGTCAGTCGATGCGATGACTTCATGCGGATCGTGGCCGACGGGAACGCGCTTGAGCACTTTCAGGCTCGCTGGATCGACGATGGCGAGCGTCTGGTCTTTCTTGGCAAGAATCAGCAGGGCTTCCTTCGGAGTTTCCTGCGCGTACAGAGGTGCGGTGACTGAAGCGCTCAATAACACCAGTGTCGCAGCAATTGCGGCCTTCATGTTCATGGCTCGTGTCCTTCTCAGAGCAGGATGCTATCAGGACGAACATACACGTAAAAATGTTTACGTTTACATATCCTGATTGGCAGCATATCTTGCTCTGTGGAAGGAGAATCCCTGAAGAGAATGCTTAGAAACAGAGTTGTGTCCCTTGGGTTTTCGTTGGCCTTGCTGATGGCTCCGGTCGTGCTGGCACAGTCATCGCAGTTGGCGGCCACGCCGCCGATGGGCTGGAACAGCTGGAACCATTTTGCCGGAAAGGTGACGGATGCCGATGTGCGCGCCGCCGCCGATGCTCTGGTGTCGAGCGGGATGCGCGACGCAGGCTACATCTATGTGAACATCGACGACACCTGGCAGGGCCGGAGGGATGCGAATGGAGTCATTCATCCGAACTCAAAATTTCCCGACATGAAGGCGCTGGCCGACTATGTGCATTCCAAGGGACTGAAACTGGGCATTTACTCAGGACCCGGTCCGAAGACCTGCGCGGGATACGAAGGCAGTTACGGACATGAAGAGCAGGACGCGAAAACCTATGCCGAGTGGGGCATCGACTACCTGAAATATGACTTGTGCAGCTTTACCCGCCTGATGAAGCAGCAGACCGGCGACGAGCACAGTGAGAAGGCCTTCGAGATGCAGAAGGCAGCATACGAGAAGATGCACAAGGCGCTCGTCGCGACCGGGCGTCCCATCGTTTTCAGCCTTTGCCAGTATGGATGGAATGATGTTTGGAAGTGGGGGACGGAAGTGGGCGGCAACCTGTGGCGTACAACCGGCGACATCAACGACCATTACAGCCGAATGGAGGAGATCGGCTTCTCGCAGGCGGGTCTGTCCAAGTATGCCGCGCCGGGACACTGGAATGACCCGGACATGCTGGAAGTGGGCAACGGCGGCATGACCGACGATGAATACCGGCAGCACATGTCGCTGTGGGTGATTCTGGCCGCGCCGCTGCTGGCCGGCAACGACCTGAGCAAGATGAGTCCCGAAACGCTGGCCATCCTGACCAACAAGGACGTGATTGCCGTCGATCAGGACAAGCTGGGCAAGCAGGGAGACCGTGTGTGGGCTGAAGGGCCGACGGAAATCTGGGCCAAGCCGCTCTCAGGAGGAGCAAAAGCTGTAGCTCTGTTCAACCGCGCGCCCGATCCGAAGCCGATTACGCTCAAGTTGAGCGAGGTGGGCTTTGGTTCGAATGCGAAGATGCGCGACCTGTGGGCGGGCAAGGACGTGACCGCCACGAACGGCAGCTACACGGTGCTGCTGCCGAAGCATGGGGTAGTTCTGCTGCGAGTCAGCCAATAGCGCATGGAAACAGGGAATGAGCAGTCGGCGAGGACGCTGGCGCGTGTCTCGCGTCGGCTCATCCCTTTTCTTTTTGTGCTGTACATGTTCGCGTATCTCGATCGCGTGAACGTGGGATACGCGGCGCTCTTCATCCGCAGCGAGCTCGGCTTCAGCGACACGGTATACGGCACGGGCGCCGGGCTGTTCTTCGTGAGCTACGCGCTGTTTGAGGTGCCGAGCAATCTGATTCTGCTGCGCGTGGGGCCTCGGCGCTGGATCGGCATTCTGATGGTGGCGTGGGGCATCATTTCTGCCAGCATGCCGCTTGCGCACACACCAGCGGAGTTCTATCTGCTGCGGTTTCTGCTGGGCGTGGCCGAAGCCGGATTCTTTCCCGGCATCGTCCTCTATTTCACCTTCTGGTTTCCGAAACAACTTAAGGCGCGGACGCTGGCGCGCTTCATGGCGGCGACAGCTGTAGCGGGAGTTGTCGGCGCTCCGCTTTCGAACTTGCTGTTGCGGCTGAACGGAGTGGCTGGCGTCGCCGGGTGGAAATGGCTCTTCGTCGGTGAGGGCGTGCCTTCGATTCTGCTGGGGTTGCTGGCCTTCCTGCTGTTGACCGATGACCCCGCGCGCGCGCGCTGGCTGCGCGAAGATGAGCGGCAGTGGCTGACGCAAACACTGGCCGCGGAGCAGGCCCAGGTTTCAGAGACGCACTCCGTCGATTTTCGAGCAGTGTGGCGGAATCGCGTGATGTGGCGGCTGTCGGCCATCTATTTTCTCCTTTCAGTCAGCTTCTACAGTCTGAGCCTGTGGATGCCGGTGGTGCTGAAGCAGATTTCTGGCGCTTCGGCGCGGCGCGTGATTCTGCTGACTGCGATTCCCTGGCTGGCAGCGACACTTGTGATGCTGGCCATCGCGCATTTCTCTGACAAGAGCCAGAAGCGGCGGCTATTTCTCGTGGGCAGTGTTATTGGCGCAGTTGCGGGGTTCGGGTTGAGCGCATGGCTGTCGAATCCGTGGCTGGCGATTGCAGCGCTCTCGCTGGCTGCGTCGGGATCCTGGGGTGGTCTCGGACCCTTCTGGTCGCTGCCATCGACGATGCTGCGCGGGACGGCGGCCGCCGGCGGGATCGCAATCATCAATTCCGCCGGAGCGCTGGGCGGCTTTTGCGGGCCGATCCTCATGGGGCTGGTGAGCGACGCCACACACAGCTTTCATGCAGCTCTGGGAACGGTCGCAGTGTTGCTGCTAATCGCAGCAGGATTGGCGTGGCGCTTGCGGGTTGCATAAGCCTACCCTTCCTGCGTGTTTCTCTCAGAACCAGTAAAATAAGAGAGACGATGAAACGTCTCGCCATTTCTCGGGCACGATTTCCACGACAAAAAGTGCAGGCAGGAGGCCCGTTTGGGGCTTAGTACGATTGACGTTAGGGCGGGCGTATCTCCACGGAATTAATGAATTTATGAGTGCCACTAAGCTGGAACCGACACATAGCGAACTGCAGCAGCAAACCCAAAACAGGGAACAAGTCTTCGACGCCTTTCGCCGCTGGGGCTACCTCCAGGCAAATCTGGACCCATTAGGCCAATACCTTTCCGCAGAACCTCTTCCTGAGCTTGATCTTGACGGCGAAGACGCCGATGAGGCCCGCGGCTACTACTGCGGCACGATTGCCGCCGAGTTCATGCACATTCCCAATCGCGAGCGCCGCGCTTGGATTTCCGCGAGACTTGAATCGCAGGCTCCATCCACAGACGAGAAGAAGATTCTCGACCTGCTCATCAAGGCCGATGTCTTTGAGCAGGTCATTCAATCGCGCTATCTGGGCACAAAGCGTTTCTCGCTCGAGGGCGTGACCGCGCTGATTCCGTTTCTCGATGAAATGCTCAACCGCGCCAGCGAACTGGGCGCGACCAAGGCTGTCCTGGGCATGAGCCACCGAGGCCGCCTGAGCGTGATGGTAAATACCTTCGGCAAGTCGCCCGCCGACATATTTTCCAAGTTTGAAGATGTGGACCCGCGAAGCATTCTTGGCGGCGGCGATGTGAAATATCACGTCGGCGCGACCGGTTGTTATCAGACGCGCAATGGCAAGGACATTTCGCTGCACCTGGTTTCAAATCCGAGCCATCTTGAAGCGGTTGATCCTGTTGCGATGGGACGCACGCGCGCCAAGCAGACGCGCTATGGCAAGGACGGCCAGGATCGCGTGCTGCCTGTTGTGATTCACGGCGATGCTGCATTTGCCGGGCAGGGCATCTGGGCCGAGACTATGAACCTCGGCTTGGTGGAGGGCTTCACCGTCGGCGGCGGAATTCATGTCATCGCCAACAACCTGATCGGGTTCACCGCTGAGCCGAGCGAATCGAACTCAACGCGCTTTTCCTCCGATCTGGCCAAGCGGCTGCCGATCCCCATTTTCCATGTGAATGCCGAGGACCCGGATGCAGTCGTGCGCGTGGCGGCATTGGCAGTCGAGTATCGCTACACATTCAAGACTGATGTCGTGATTGACCTGATCGGCTATCGCCGCCACGGACACAGCGAGGTCGACGATCCCACCATCACGCAGCCCCTGCGCTACGCGAAGATCAAGGACCATCCGCCGCTCTACGAAATTTATGCGAAGAAGCTGGGAGTCGATGTCAGCAGCCGCGTGAAGGAACTGCAAACGGAGTTCGCCGAGGCGCAGCGCACGGCCAAGTCGATGAAGAAGATGCCGACGCTGGCCGTGCTGCCCGACTACTGGTCGGCATACCGAGGCGGCAAGTATAAGCCCGAATATGAAGTCGAGACCGGGCTGACTGCGGAAGAGGTCGGCAAGATTTCGGATGGCCTGACGAAGGATCCAGCGAGTTTCCACGTCCACCCGAAAATCAAAAAACTATTAGAACAGCGCGCGGAGATGGGCCACGGCAAGCGGCCCTTCGATTACGGCATGGCCGAAGCCGTCGCCATCGGTTCGCTTCTGACGCAAGGCACCCCCGTCAGGCTGAGCGGACAGGATAGCCAGCGCGGCACCTTCAATCAGCGGCACAGCGTGCTCATCGATATCGAGAACGAGGGCCTGCACATTCCGCTGAACCATATCTCCGAAAATCAGGCAAAGTTCGAAGTCTACAACTCTATCCTCTCCGAGGCTGGAGTGCTGGGCTTCGAGTACGGCTATAGCCGCGATTATCCCGAGACGCTGGTGATGTGGGAGGCGCAATTCGGCGACTTCGCCAACGGCGCGCAAATCATCATTGATCAGTTCATTTCGTCGGGCGAAGACAAGTGGGGACTGCTCGGCGGCGTGGTCGTTCTGCTGCCGCATGGCTACGAAGGCCAGGGGCCGGAACACTCCAGCGCGCGCATTGAGCGCTACCTGCAGCTTGCCGCGCATGACAACATGCAGATCTGCCAGCCCTCGACGGCGGCGCAGTATTTCCACCTGCTGCGGCGGCAGGCTATGCGCAAGTGGCGCAAACCGCTGATCGTCTTTACCCCGAAGAGCATGTTGCGGCATCCTGACGCAGTCTCCGAGCTTGACGAATTTGCACAGCCGCACTTCCAGAACGTCCTGGCTGAAACTGACATCGCCAGCGCAAAGCGGCTGCTCATCTGCACCGGAAAAATCGGGCACGAGCTGCGCGTCGAGCGCGAGAAGCGCAAGGACACGACCACCGGCATCATCTTTCTCGAACAGATGTACCCGTGGCCGGAGGCCGAGCTTGAAGCCGCCATCAAGGCCCATCCCGAGGCGCATGAAGTGCTCTGGGTGCAAGAAGAGCCGGAGAACATGGGCGCGCTGTCATTCGTCATGCCGCGGCTGAAGCGGCTGGCGCGCGACCGTCAGGTATTGAGCATCAAACGTTCAGCAGCCGCCAGCCCCGCGACCGGATCAGCCAAAGCGCATGAGATGGAGCAGAAGACGGTAATCGAACTGGCCCT
>NZ_DASQIX010000025.1:0-58351 GCF_035631355.1 Alloacidobacterium sp. | reverse complement strand
GTGCAGCACGACCGGGCGCATGAATGGTTTGCGTCCAAGGGGCAGAAGGCGTGGGCCACATGTCCGCTAACGGAAAACGGTGTATTGCGTATTGTCGGTCATCCTCGATATCCAAATTCTCCGGGCAGTCCTGCCGCAGTGGCGGAATTGCTGGCCTCCTTTCGGGAACTGTCCGGACACACGTTCTGGCCTGAGGATATGTCTCTTTTTGACCGTGGGTATGTGAACGCAGCACGGCTGCTTGACTCAGCCCAGATTACGGACAGCTACCTTCTGGCGTTGGCTCGCGCGCATGAAGGGCAGTTGGCCACCTTTGATCAGCGCCTGGTTACAAATGCTGTGATGAATGGGGCGCAGACGCTGCATGTGATTCGTTAAATCGGCACCGTGTTTGAAAGACTGCAGTGGGCATTTTACGAATCCCAGGTCTCAAAGGCGAGACCTGGGGCACCCGCACCCGCTAACGTACTGATCCAAGTAATTGAGAACACTTTTCACGCCAGATCATGGGTGACTTTAATGGCTGTAAATCATTTCCCTCCCAAGTCAAGTAATAGCAGGCATGGATCCGATATATTCCGTCTTCGTATTGAAACCATGTTAAGCCCCGACTCGATGCATTTGAATGGGAGCCAAGAACGATATCTTTATAGCCATTTGTTGACCATGGCCTGACAAGTATCTTTTCAAAAGTAACCTGACTGCGGTCCTCGGTGTCCAGGATCACTTTCAGCCCAGTGGCCGTTCGTTGAAAAATCCAAAAGATACAATTACCAGTTCCCCCACATGGCCCTAAACCATTCGCTTGGGCAATGATCTCTGGCTTGCCGTCACCATTCAAATCAACCAATTCAATCCGCGTATCTGCAACGAGATTGCGCAACTGAACCTCAGTCAGATCATCTAGGAGTTCTGCGTTATCTAGTTTCAGCCGTGACAAAACAGCGTTGGTCAGCTGAGTTTTGTCCACCGAACTCAAGTCAGGCGACGTCCTGATCGTATGTTCGTAGTCAAGTTCATGAGCTTCGCGTTCACTCCAACGAAAATGATTCGGCGTAGCTGAAATATTGGGCAACTTTTGTGCGCGAGAAAGCCAAGTCAGCCCCATCACCAACAAGACGAGCGTCGTTTTCATTTCTCCAAATCATATGCGCACTACTCAAACAAATCTGGAATGCTGGTGAAGGCGATTCGCGTGGGCGCGGCGGCTTTTGCCAGCAGCATGCTTGCCGGGAACAGCGTGTCGAGGCCGTACTTGTGGTTGAGCGAGTCCATGGTGGTGGAGAGGCGGGTGCGGCGCGATTCGCTTTCGAGCGAGGAAAAGAGGCTGAGCGTGTGCAGGTGTTCGGGGACGAGGTTGCCGAGCCAGACGCCGACGAAGAAGGGCTTCTGCAGCATCTCGCCCTGCGGCATCTCTGACCACAGCTTGCGCAGGGCTTCGACCAGCGTCTGGTTGTCCTGACATTCGACTACGGTCATGCCGCGCGACCAGCCGCTCTGCGGGATGCCGGAATAGTGGCGCTTCTTTGCCGTCTCTTTGGGCACGACGAATTTGACGGAGAGTGCGACGTTTGTTGTCCACAAGTGCGCGGTGCGCAGGCGCATGGCTGCCTTGTGCAGCAGCTTGTGGGCGATGGCGTAGGCGCCGTCGCGGGTGCGGAACTCGGGCGGCAGCATGTGGCTCTGGCTGATGGATTTCTGGTGTTCGAGCTTGGGATCGTTGAAGTCTTCGCCGCGCAACCAGTGGTAGAGCTTTTCGCCGCCAACGCCGCCCCACACATCGCTGAGCTGTTCGTGGTCGAGGGCGAGCAGTTGCTCCATGGTGCGGATGCCGCGGGCGTGCAGGTGCTTTTCCATGCGCGCGCCGATGCCGGGCAGGTCGCGCAGGACTAGCTGTTTCAGGGCGGGCTCGAGGATGTCCTGCGTGAGGGCAACCAGGCCGTCGGGCTTTTCCATGTCGGAGGCGATCTTTGCCAGATAGCGGTTGGGCGCGAGGCCGACGGAGCAGCGCAGGGTGCTGCCTACGTCGCGCCGGATGGTTTCCTTGATGCGGCGCGCGAGATCGAGCGCGGCCATGAGGGGCTGCTCGCGGCCCATGAGGCTGCAGGCCATTTCGTCGATGGACATGACGCTGGCGACTGGGACGCAGGTTTCGACGGCCTTGACGATTTTGTTGTGGTATTCGACGTAGAGCTCATGGCGCGCTTCGACCAGCTCGATGCCGGGGCACATACGCTTGGATTCTCCGACCTGGGTGCCGGTTTTGACACCGAAGGCCTTGGCCTCATAACTGGCGGCGATGCAGCAGGTGGTGTCGGCCATGACGGGGACGACGGCGACGGGGCGGTTGCGCAGCTCGGGGCGGAGTTCCTGCTCGACCGAGGCGAAGTAGGAGTTCAGGTCGAGGAAGAGCCAGCGGACGCGCGGGGTCTGGCTTTCATCGGATTTGGTGAGCGAAGGCACGGGATGTTATTTCGTTATGGCTGAAGAAGCTGCTGAAAAGTCACGTAAGCGAAGATTCCATTACCTCAGGGGCTAAAGCCCGATTTGTCCTAAGCCACTTACGGCATGGCTGAAGCCATGCCCTTACGAAACCTCTATGCGTTATAGGCCATTTTTGGGTTTTACGCAGCCTGTAAAGCCATGCTCTTATAGGGCGAAAGTTTTTCAACACCATGTGAACCTTTGAGGTATCGGACCTTTCAGTGGGCTACGTCTTCGTATTTTATTCGCCTACCTCTGGTCGAATGTATACGAAGCAGAAAAATTCCGCATCTTAAAAATTGGCGTTATGCAGCGTGGATCGCGCGCCGATAAGGCACGCAGGTCACGTCTTCTCACAAAATTTGCTTTCTACCGACAAAAACCAGTGAGATGATAGTGGCAATCACGGGGAGCTGTGGGCATGACGCGGGTTTTCTGGAAGAGGGTTTGAGTATGTGGTTCCTTCACATGCACGATTTGCTGAATCACTTGTCGCGCCTGAGCGACTATTTGCCCGCCATCCTGGTTACGATTGGCGTTGCGATGTTGATTGGGTGCGCCGTGGGTTGCGTCTGCTCTCCTTGCGAGGAGAAAGACGACCTCTTTCACAAAGAGGTCTATTAGAGCGCGGCCGGGCTGCAGAGGCTGCGGAGAATTTCAAGGCCTGGGTTGTTGTTTCTATTTAACCCGGCACTCAAAAAACAATCTAGAAGTGCAGATACAAGCCGACCGCAGGCTCATTGGATATCCGCCAGGTTCCGGTCTTGAATTGAGCCTCACCGTAGTCCGGCGTCTGATGATAGAGTCCGCGATATTGCAGGCGCATCCCAAAGTGTGACGTCAGCAGGGGAAAATCGGCTCCCAGCCCAAAGGTGATCGCGGCCCGCGCCTGCGCGCTGGCGTTCTGGCCACCGTTCAATGTTGGGGCATAGAGCAGCGCACTCACGCCTGCAAGCCCAAACGGCCTGATTCCCAGCAGCCCCGGCGCACTCAGCAGATAGGAGCCTTCAAACTCATGGACGTTGTGCTGAATCGCAAACGGATAGCTGGAGTAGCGGTCAGTGAACCTGGTGTAACCATAACCGGCTTCATAACCAAGCCACGGGTGATATACATGGCGGAAGGTCGCCTGCCCGCCCAGCGAATACAGCGGCGTAACCTTGATGCCGTTGCCGTCTACGGTTGACGTGAACTGCCCAAAGGCGCTCAACGCAACTTCGCTGTTTTTCAGGTAGGTCTGCGCGCCTGCCGGTTGCGCAAGCAGTGACGCTAAAAGCAGCGCCGCAAATATCAAGGAAGGCTTCCAGCCATTACGGTACTTTGCCAACATCAGGTCTCCCTTAGCCATACTAACGAAAGTTGTTGTCGCGCGGCGCAGGTTTCCGCGCCGGCGCTTCACTGGTAAAGTCAAACTATGATCAAAGGCATCACCATAGTGCGGCAGACAAGCACTCCGGCTGTGTTCGACAAGCTGGCAAGCTTTTTCGCCGCGCTTGGGCTGGAGAAAGGCAAAGGCTGGGACGAGGAGCAGAGCCGGGGCCGCGCGTTTCTCGCGCCGCTGGGTAATCTGGAGTTTGTAGACGGGATGCCTCCGTCGAATGCCGATGTCTTTGTCGAGGTCACCAGTCTTGATTCGGTGCATGAGATTGCTGAACGTTGGCTGAGTCAGAACTGGGGCGACAGCACGCCGCACATCACCGCGACTGCCGATACGGACTGGAAGTCGCGGCTCTTTACCGTCGAGCCGGTTCCCGGTGTTGCTTTTTCCTTCTGGGAGTGGTCTGAGCCGCTGAAAGGCAAGCCAATCGCGCTCGAAGGCGATCTTTCGGCAGAAGGTATGCGCTTCGCCATCATCGTGGCGCGGTGGAATGCGGTCATTACAGACCGCCTGCTGCAAGGCGCGCTCGACTGTCTCTATCGCAGCGGAGCGAAGAAAGAAGATGTTCAGGTCATCCGCGTTCCCGGCGCGTGGGAGATTCCCTCAGCCGCGCGCAAAGTTGCCGAGACGGAAAGAGTCGACGCAGTCATCACGCTGGGAGTGCTTTTGCGCGGCGAAACGGCGCATTACGAGGCCATTTACAACGAAGTTTCGCGCGGAATCGGGCAGTCGCAGCAGGATACCGGTATTCCCCATGCCTTCGGTGTACTCACCTGCGAGACGCTTGAGCAGGCCCTCGACCGCGCCGGTCTCAAGGCCGGAAACAAGGGTTTCGAAGCCGCATCTGCTGCCATCGAAATGGTCTCACTGCACCGCAAGATCGGGGCCGGGGTATGAGCTCGGCTCCGGGGAAACGGCGCAAGTCGCGCGAGCTTGCCATGCAGATGCTCTTTCAGCTCGACATGGGCAAGAACACTCCCGACCAGGTGCGCAACACTTTCTGGAAGGCGCGCGAGGAAGACGACGCCGACGTGCGCGGCTTTGCCGAGGACATCTTCCGCGTTGCCGTCGCCCGCGAGCCCGAAGTGACCGACCTGATCGTGAAGCATTCGGCACACTGGCGGCTGGAGCGCATGGCCAGCGTGGACCGGAATGTTCTGCGCATGGCGATTGCCGAGATGCTCGGTTTCCCCGGAACACCCGCGCCCATTGTCATCAATGAGGCGCTGGAAATTGCGCGGCGCTACTCCGCTCCGGAGTCGATCAATTTTCTCAATGGGGTTCTCGATGCAGTGGCCAGGGCCCGGCTGAACGCCTGACCTCAAACTTGCGAGGCGTACCGCAACGCGAGACGTTCCCTTTGGACACGCTGACCACGAGAAAATTATGATGGCGTCCATGTCCATGACCCGCCGGGAATTCCTCCGTTCCAGCGCTTTTGCCGCTGCTGCCTCCACTGTTGCCGTTCACCCGCTATTTGCCAAGGCCGGAAAGCAGGCGCCGTTTCGGCTGGGGATGTGCAGCTATACGTTTCGCGAGTTCGACCGGGCGCATGTGATTCAGTGGATGAAGGAGCTGAAGCTGACCGGCCTGAATGCCAAGGACGTCAAGGACCATCTGCCGATGACTCCGCCCGAGGCGACGCTGGCGGCGGTGGCCGCTTACAAGGCGGCGGGCATCATGCCGCACGCGGTGGGCACGGTCTACTTTCCCAAGGACGAGGACGACGACGTGCGCATGCGCTTCGATTACGCGAAACGCGCTGGTGTGAAGGTGATCGTCGCCGGCGATCCGACGCCGGAGACGCTGCCGCGCATCGAGAAGTTTGTGAAGGAGTACGACATCCGCTTCGCGCTCCACAACCACGGGCCGGAGGACAAGCTCTGGCACTCGCCGCTCGATGTGTTGAAGGTCGTCGGAAACATGGATCCGCGCATGGGCTGCTGCGTCGATGTGGGCCATACGGCGCGCGCAGGCGTTGACCCGGTAGAGGCGATCAAGGCGGTTGGGCCGCGCCTGTTTGACGTGCATATGAAAGATCTCGCCGATATGAAGGTGAAGGAGAGCCAGGTGCCGGTGGGCGAGGGCAAAATGCCCGTCCGCCAGATCTTCGAGACGCTGGTTGCGCTCAATTACAAGGGCTATGTCGATCTAGAGTACGAAATCCACGGTGACGACCCGATGCCCGGAGCGACGGAGAGCATCAACTACATGCGTAAGGTTCTGGGTGAGATGGGGTATGCGGGGTAGTGAGGTTCTCTATAAAGATCCCTGCTCTAATCAGTTAATCATCAGTCATTGCTCAATGCATTAAGACTTAAAGGCACTATGGGCATACTCAAAGTTTCAGCTATAACCATCCCCTCAATTCGCTACTGAACTCCCATATTCGAAGCTTTACAATTAACGCTTGAACCCATGATGAAAACACACCAAGTTAGTAAGACCCACTACAAAGTCAGCGACTTTATCACTTGGGCCAAGGCTGGGACACTCATTCTTAGTCCCTCATTCCAGCGTCGTTCTGTGTGGCCAACGGGAGCTAAATCATTTCTCATAGACACGATTGTAAGGGGTCTACCAATCCCGATAATCTTCCTGCGGGAACAAAAAACTGACCTTGAAAGTCTCGAGCCGAAGCGTGAAGTTGTGGACGGTCAACAACGGATTAGGACACTACTGGCATTTCTCACGCCAGCTTTAGTTAAGAACTTCGATCCCAATCGAGATGAGTTCACCATCAAGGCTGCCCACAATAAAGAGCTGCTGGTAAAGCGTTCAAGGAATTGCCGCCTGGCGTAAAGCAGACAATCCTCGATTATCAATTCAGTGTCCATGTTCTCCCATCAAGTGTTGATGATCGAGAAGTGCTGCAAATATTTGCACGCATGAATGCGACTGGTCTCAAACTGAATGCACAAGAACTGCGCAACGCCGCATATTTTGGTGAGTTCAAAACATCCGTATACGCAATATCTGCGGAGCAGTTGCGGCGATGGAGAGAGTGGAGAATATTTTCTGAGTCACAGATCTCTCGAATGTTAGAGGTTGAAATTACCAGTGAATTTCTTCAGATCATGATTAAGGGGCTTGTAGGTAAAACTCAAAAAGCTCTCGATAATTTGTACAGAGATCTGGAAGAAATATGGTCTGAACGAGCAGAGGGAGAACGTCGGTTCAGGCACTGCATGGAAGAACTAGCCCGCACGGTTGGCTCCGATTTGGCTAATACTGCATTTACCAATCGTGCTGCTTTTTATGCTCTCTTCGCTGTGGTCTATGACGCTTCATTCGAGATTGGCTCTTTGCTGAAAAAGAAAAAAGCGGTGGATCTTCCAGCCAATTTCAGATCACGCGTTCTACATGTAAGCGACACGCTTCAAATGGGAAAGGCACCAGATAAGGTGATAGACGCGCTCGCGCGACGTACGACACACAAAGACTCTCGTAAGACCGTTGTCGATTATCTGAAGTCTCGACTCATTCATGGCTAGGTCGGCGAGGGCAGTTTCGGATGACTTTACGGCTCGCTTGCGGAAGTTTGAGCGTTCCCGAGCAAAGCTTGAACAACTGTTCTTGAATGGGTATGTAACTCGTCACGATATTCACTTATTCTATGAAGGCATCTTCCTAAGAACTGTTACATCCTTTGAGGCCTTAATGGATGACCTATTCATCGGGCTTCTGACTGGCGGGATTACATCGAGACGCCACATTTGTCCCAGGGTAAATTTTCGGTCTACTGTGATTGCAAGAGATGTGGTGTTAGGTGGGAAAGCATATATCGATTGGCTCCCGTACCATTTTACTGAGAAACGCGCGCTTGCTTTTTTTCGTCGGGGGCAACCCTTCAGCAATTTAGATAAAGCAGACAAGAAGGCCCTTGATCGGATTTTGACGATTCGAAACGCTGTCGCCCACCAAAGCCGCGCCGCTCGCTACAAGTTCGAGAATGAGGTTCTCGGTGGCGTGCCTTTGCTGCCTGTCGAGCGAACTCCCGCTGGGTTTCTTCGCTCTGTTTTTCGTGTGACGCCCCCTCAAACGCAATATGAAGACATCGCAAGCACTTGCGCAATGATAGCGCGGAAGCTGTCTAAGTAGAATATTGGACTATCGTCCGCCTTAATGGATTTGATCCTCTTCTGTTGTTGGGCGACCGGATGCTGGGATGATGCCTGCTCGATTCAGATCACTGTGCCCGGATCGAGAATCTCCAGTTTCGGGAAGTAAGTCCGATAGCCCACAGCGTCACGCGTGAGCAAAGCAAGATTTTCAATCGCCGCGTGCGCGCCGATGTAAAAATCGGGCAATGGAGCCTGTCGCGGGCCTCCACGACGGCGATATGTCACGAAGCACTTTCCGGCAAGAAATCCGGCTTCCCATGGCAGGGCTTCCCGCAGATACACAGATCCATTCGAATTACCTCAGGGGCTAAAGCCGTGCCCTTCCGAAGCTTAAACCTCCGCTTATCTCGGGGGCTAAAGCCTCCTTATGACGGATCTTTGCGGCACCCTTCGACTTCGCTCAGGGCAGGCTCCTGAAGCCGTGCTCTTACGATGCTGTAAAAATCTCAGCAGCCTGTTTAGAGATTGCAAAAAACCTCTCTGGTTTCGTCAGGGCATGGCTTCAGCCATGCCGCACGTCGCTCGAATCGAACGGGGCTTTAGCCCCTGAGGTAATGGAATTTTTCAACCTGCGACGGCTCTTTGCCATCCCTTCCATGCAGAGGACCACTTGTAATCTTCGGCTGATTCACAGAGGCGGCCCTCTACAGGGTTCATGCGAATGTATTGCCGAAAGCTCAGGAACTCCTCCCGATTGCGCGCTCTCCGGTCGGTGAATCCCCGCTGCCACACCGGAGCTTTTGAATGCAAGCGGCGCGAGAAACCGCCCTTGATGTATCCAACAGCGCGTTCGAGCGGAATATTTTGCGGAGTCAACAGCAGATGCACATGCTCGGGCATCACGACAAAGTCGTGCAATCGATAGTGTCCTTCACGCCGGTAGTGCTGGAGGGTTTCGAGGAAGAGCTCGCAGTTGGCAACAACCTGAAAGAGTCGCTTGCGATTGTAGGTCACAGATGTGACAAGGAATGTTCCAGAATGTGTGGGTCTTGGCGGGGCCGACATCGACGCGATTTTATCGCGTTTACCTCAGGGGCTGAAGCCCTTTGACGAAGAGACCTGTGCGGCATGGCTAAAGCCATGCCCTTACGAAACCGGCGAATCTTTTCTGTAGCCTCTAGACGCCGTGCCCTTGCGAAACAAGAGGCTTTTAAGGTAGTTTTACCGCCGAAGTCGCCTATCCAATCGCTGATACCTTTCGCTATCGTGGAACCATGTATATCCCAAAGTTCAATGAAGAGACGCGCACTCCGGTTCTGTACCAGTTGATGCGCGAGCGGCCACTGGCTTCGCTGGTCACCTATGGACGGATTGGGCTGTTTGCGTCGCATCTGCCGATGGTTCTCGATGACGAACCTGCGCCGCTAGGGCTGCTGAAATGCCATGTCTCGCGGGCGAATGCGCAGTGGAAGGATTTCGATCCGCAGGTCGAGGCGCTGGCTATCTTCTCCGGCGCGGAGCATTACATCTCTCCGACGTGGTATGAGGAAAAGCAGGCGACGGGCAAGGTGGTTCCGACGTGGAACTATGCCGTCGTTCATGCCTACGGCCATCTGAAAGTGATGGATGACGTCGAGTGGCTGCGGGCGCATGTGGAGAGCCTGGTGAAGATCCATGAAGCGGGAATGTCTCAGCCGTGGGCGGTGAGCGATGCTCCGGCAGACTATATCGCGTCGATCATCAAAGGGATTGTCGGGCTGGAGATGAAGATCGAGCGGCTGGAAGGTAAGTGGAAGGTGAGCCAGAACCGGTCGGAGGCTGACAGGCGCGGGGTGGTCGAGGGCCTGGCGGAGATTGGATCGCCCAGCGCCGAGGAGATGAGGCGGCTGGTCGAGGAGACGCTGTAAGCAATCCTTCCCCTTCATTGAAATGAACGGGAAGGATTACGTTTCAGGTTAAGGCTTAGTCTGCGCTGACAAGTTTCAGGTCGCGGGTTTCCAGTTCGCAGAGGCGCTTGGCCAGAAGGACTTCCAGATTTTCCAGCGCTTTGCTGAATCCTTCGATGCCTTCCTTCAGCTTGTCATTTGCCATGCGGTCGGCAGCATGCATCTTGTCGAATGTCGCCTTGTCGATGGTGAGCTTTTCGATCTGCATCGTTTTGGCTTTTTCCGGATCGAGCTTGCGCGACAGGTCGCCTTCCGTAGTGGCGAGTTCGGTCAGCAGGTGCGGGGAGATGGTGAGCAGGTCGCAGCCGGCCAGTTCAATAATTTCGCCGGTATTGCGGAAGCTCGCGCCCATGACCACCGTCTTGTAGCCGAAGCGCTTGAAGTAGTTGTAAACGCGGGTGACGGACTGCACGCCGGGATCGTCGGCGCCTTTGTAGTCTTTGCCCGTGTCTTTCTTGTACCAGTCGAGAATGCGACCAACGAACGGCGAGATGAGGGTGACGCCTGCTTCAGCGCAGGCAATGGCCTGATGCAGACCGAAGAGCAGCGTCAGGTTGCAGTGGATGCCTTCCTTCTCAAGCTGCTCGGCGGCGCGGATGCCTTCCCAGGTAGAGGCGATTTTGATCAGGATGCGCTCGCGCGAGATGCCGGACTTTTCATAGAGGCCGATGATGTCGTGGGCCATCTTTTTTGTGCCTTCGGTGTCGAAGGAAAGGCGGGCGTCAACTTCAGTCGAGACGCGGCCTGGGATGACAGCGAGAATTCTTTTGCCGAACTCGATGGCCAGATGCTTGAAGGCGAGATTGGCTACATCCTTGTCGCTGGCTCCATCGCCGAGCTGCTTGTGCGCGTCGAGCAGCACTCCATCCACAATGGACTGATACTGTGGCATTTGCGCGGCGGCAGTAATGAGCGACGGATTGGTGGTCGCATCCTGCGGCTTGGCTTGTTCAATGGCTTCGATGTCGCCTGTGTCGGCCACGACGACGGTCATTTCGCGGAGCTGTTGGAGCAGGGTCTTCGGCATGATTCCTCCTAGGTCTCAGGGCCTGATTTTCAGGGCTATATGAGATTAGATGCGACGCCACAAGCAAGGATACGCTTTCCGATTATCCCACGATTACCGGGTTCGAGAGCGTTCCTATGCCTTCTATCGTAACCTCAACCGTGTCGCCGGGCTGCATAGGCGCAACGCCGGACGGGGTCCCGGTAGGGATTAAGTCGCCGGGATAGAGAGTGATGGCGGCCGTGATGTGGCGCAGCAGAACGGCAATGGGAAAGATGAGGTCGCGGGTGTTGCCGTTCTGGCGCAGCTCACCGTTGAGACGCGTTTCGACCTGAATGCCTGTTTCGGGATCGATTTCGTCCGTGACAATAGGGCCTGCGGGGCAGAAGGTATCAAAGCCCTTGGCACGCGACCATTGACCGTCGGATTTCTGCAGGTCGCGCGCTGTGACGTCGTTGACGATAGTGTAGCCGCGGATGTACTGGCGCACGTCTTCTTCGGGGCCGATTCTTGTACAGCGTTTGCCAATGACGATGGCGAGCTCGCCTTCGAAATCGACGCGCTGCGAGATGGCCGGTTTGTGAATGGCCTGCTTATGGGCAATGAGTGAGGATGGTGTTTTTAGAAACAGCAGCGGCTCTTTTGGAACTTCATTCCCCAACTCAGCGGCATGCTCTCTATAGTTACGGCCAATGCAGACGATTTTTGACGGAACAACGGGCGGCAAGAGAGTTGCCTGGTCGAATGGCAACGGGCTGAAAGTCGCATTGTCGGCAAGTTTCGTCCACGGATCTTCTTCCGGCGGCGGAAGCAGGCGCTCGATCCAGAGCGCACTGTTGCGGTCAGAGACTTCACCGTATTGCGGGCCTGATTGAGATTGGAAGCGGCAATATTTCATGGATTCCTCATTGTGGAAGGGTTTCTTCGACTTCCGGCGAACGCGGGCTTTCATTCTTGTCGTGATCTATGGCGCTTACGGAGTAAGCATAGCCTTTGCCAGGTTCGGCGGCTGCATCTCTAAAAGCTGGTCCGACAATGGGCTGCGTCGGTGAGATACGAATTGGAGCGGCGGTTGATCCAGCTTCGCGGCGGTAGACGATGTATCCGGCAAGATCGTTCTCTGTATTGGGAGACCACGACAGGTCAATGGCGTGTTCATCTGGGCTGCCTACAGCCACAAGCCCTGTGGGCACAGCAGGCGGAAAGATGTCGCGCGTATTCAGGGTGACGACGGGACTGGGGTCGCTGGCGATTTCGATTTTGTGTTCCCCGAGGCTCAGGGTTTCGATGCGCTGGGCAGTGTAGTGGTAGGTCTCATCGAATGCGGCGTCTTTGTCATAGGCGCGTGCGGGGTCGTGTCCCGATTTATAGGTTACTTCGAGGGTCTGTTGCGGGGGAGTTGCAGCCCCTTTACGGAGCAGAGCAGAGCTTTGCTTTGGCGACGGTTCCTGTTTTGCGACGAAAGTTCGCTCGATGCGGATGAGTGTGCTCGCGTCCTTTGTGGGCTGCCAGCGCAGGAGGACTCCTTCCGTGTGGATTTCAGCTGCGAAGGCTGCTGCCTGGGCGGGTGCTGCTCCGGAGGCGGACCAGGCCGGATTCGAAGGACCAGCGGTTTTTCCGCGATGGTTGCGGAGTTCAACAGTGTAAGTAACGAGCTGGGACGTGCCACTGGTCAGCGCGCCGGGCAGATGGTCAGTGAAGTCGGCTTCCGCGTCCGGCGCGTATTTCGCGTCGCCTGCCGTTTCACAGGGACCATTGGCGACGCTGCGACAGACATGCACGTCCTGATCGCCCTTTAAAAGAACGCGGTCAGTGGCGCGCTTGGGCATCGTCCAGTGGAGATGGACTTCATTGCCGATGCGCGTCGCTGTGAGATCAGTTGGAGGCTGCGGCAAATACAGGCTTGGCGGCTGGGGCGGCGCGACCATTCCGCAGGCAACTAGAAATGGCAGGACGGCGGCCAACGATAGAAAAGATAGAGATGCCCGCGCGCGCTGGTTCATTCCTGTTGTTTTTCCGTTTCTAATCCAGCGTAGCAGAGGCGGTCAGGTTGATTTCACAAGCAGTGATTCGAGCGCGGCGGTTAGCTGCTCATGCTGAAAATGGAATCCGGATTCCGTGAGTTGTGCAGGGATGACGCGCGCGCTGGCAAGCAACGCTTCGTCGGCCATTTCTCCCAGGATCACACGCAGGGCCAAGGCCGGAGCCGGAAAAACGGCCGGCCGGTGGACGGTGTGCGCAAGTGTTCGCGTGAATTCGGAATTAGTAACAGGGTTGGGGGTGACAAGATTGATGGGGCCGGAGAGTTCTTGCCTGGCAATAATGTGCGAGACGACCGCGACCACATCCGGCAGAGAAATCCAACTCATCCACTGTCTGCCTGAACCGAGTCGGCCTCCGAGTCCCAGGCGAAACAAAGGAAGCATTTTGGCGAGCGCGCCTCCTTCGGATGACAGCACTACGCCAAAGCGCAGATGTATAACCCTGACTCCGGCATCTTTGGCGGGTTGTGCTGCTGCTTCCCAGGCGATGCAGGTTTTGGCGAGAAAGCCGATTCCGTGCGGGGAGGCTTCTGTCAGCACTTCGTCACCGCGATTTCCGTAAATGCCGATGGCCGAGGCGCACAAAAAGATTGGCGGTGGATTTTTCAATTCCGCCAGCAATTTTGCCAGGGTCTCCGTGGTTTGAACGCGGCTGTCGGCGATTTCCTTTTTGTAGGCGGTTGTCCATCGGTGGGCGGCGACATTGGCGCCGGAAAGGTGGATGGCTGCATCAAAGCCCTCAAGCTGGGATGGATCGCCAATTGCCGGAAAAGATTGCGGCGACCAGCAAATCTCCTGCTCATTGTCCGGTTTGGGTTTTCTTACCAGGCGAGTCACTGAAATCTGACTGGCGGTGAAAGTGCGTACCAATGCTGTACCGATCAATCCGGAGGCGCCACTGACGAGAATTCGAGACGGTCTGGTCATGGCCCGCAAGAAGCTATTCGTCCTATTTTTTACAACTTAATGACAACTTCAGGACACGCAATCCGGTCATATTTCATAGGATGCAGTGAGCAGAATTTTCCGGCAGATCGGAAGCTGCACAATCATGGCGGCTTATGGCGTTTGATGCAGCGGAAAATTTGTTAGTGACTGTAACATCAATATCGCTGATTGCATCGGATTAAATGTGCAGGACGCGAACGAGGGCATTTATGGCCATGAAGCAACAAAGCAACGAGCAGGTAGATCCCGTTAGTGCGGAAACCTTTATTGCTGAAAAGCATATAGGCGAGCGCATCAAGCGTTTGCGGCTGAAAAAGTCGATGGGACTGGTCGAGCTAGGAAAGCACACCGGGCTTTCGGCGAGCTTTCTTTCACAGCTTGAGACAGGCCGCGTGGTGCCGACCCTCCGGAACCTCGCTCGTATTGCAATGGTCTTCAGCAAAGATCTCTCCTATTTCTTTGAATCAGAACCACATACAGTCTTTCGCGTACATAAAAAGAATGACCGCGTGCGGCTGCCGCAAACGGGCGTCGACGACCCTACCTATTATTTTGAGAGCCTGGGCTATATGGTGCCCGACCGCCATCTCGATCCCTACTATGCGGAGTTCATTCCACTTAAAAAGAACATCGAGGTGCGGCCCCACGTCCATCCTGGCTATGAATTCCTCTATATGCTGGATGGCGAGCTGGAAATTCGCCATGCCGACAAGACCACGGTGCTTGGAGCGGGCGACAGCGTGTACTTCGATGCGAGCACTCCGCACTCCTACCGGTGCGCGGGCAAAACTGCGGCCATTGCGCTGATTGTGACCATGCACCAGCAGCATATCCAACAGCCCACGATGCATCTTCGCCCCATTGGAGCGCCCGCAGGAACGCGTCCGGCTCAGGGACCGGGGATAAAGACCGAGACAGAGACTTATCCAACTGCGGCGCGCGCAGCAACTCCGGTGCACGGGAACGGGCGGCACTAATCTGCAAGAAAAAGCTGTCCCACCTGCCGCCAGTTGTCCACGCGTCGATATCCGGTGACGTGCAAGTTGTGCGGAGCGGTAAAGAGAATTCCCTCGCCGGAAAAGCGCCGGAAGTGAAGTGGCTGGTCGTCGATGAGATAGTCGGTTTGCAGAATGCTCTTGTCGCCGCAGAAAACAAAATGCGTGGGCGGCAGAAATGGAAAATGCCTGCGCAGCCATCGGAACTTGGGGCCGAACGAATTAGGAAATTCCATTGCCGCAGTGGCAATGAACACTTCATATTGCTGGGCGAGCGCTTTGACAACGCGCTGGCTGTCGGCCATTACTCCCAAATCCTCAAAGAAATCTTCCGATCGTAAATAGCCTTCAAGCCGTTCCTGGCGGTCGGCGGAGACAATTTCCCACAGCCATTTGCCCTTAAGATCGGCCTTGGTTACGGCTTCGTCATGGTCGCGATTGTAGCGGACGATGTGCTCGGCCAGCGTGTCGGCCAGCACCTCATCCATATCGATGGCGATGCGCTTCATGACTCGGTTTCAGGTGTTTCCACTCCGATTTTCTTTTTGCGCTTTGGCTCGCCGATGGGAGGTTCAGGAATGGGTTCGAGCGATGGATCGTAGTAAAGCAGCCTGCCGCAGCTTTCGCAGTGGATGCGCTCGCCCTGGCGGGCCTGGTTCCACATCTGCGGGCGGAGAAACATCTGGCAGCCCATGCAGCGCTGCCCCTGCGCGTGCGCCAATCCGGTGCCGCGCGAGGAGGCGATGCGGTCGTAGTCGGCGAGCAGGTCTTCGTCAATTTCTTTGCGCAGCGCGGCGCGCGATTTGTTCAACGCATCGAGCCGCGCCTGCTGTTCGGAGGTCTGTTTGCGCGCTGATTCTTTTTCCCTTTCGACGAACGCTTTGTGACTGGTCAGGTCCTGGCGTGCCTGTGCGCGAACGCGCTCGAACTGCTCACTACGTTCCATGCTTTCCAGTTCCACATCTTCGAGCCGGCGGATCTCGTTTTCCGCAAAGCTGATTTCATGCTGCAAGGCGTGAAACTGCTCGTTGGTCTTGACGCTGCTCGATTGGTCGCGGAACTTAGCGATCTTCTGTTGCTGATCCTTGATGTCGCTTTCAAGGCGGCGGCGCGTGGCTTCCTCCGCTTGGACTGATTTGTCCGCCTTTTCGACGGTCTGCGTCTGCGAGCGCAATTTTTCTTCAATCGCGGCCAGATGACCGGGCAAGGCGGCAATCGATTGTCGCAGCTGCGTGACTTCTACATCGGCTTCCTGCAGGCGGATAAGGTGTTCGAGAGAGGCGTCCATCGTTGAAAAGTGCAGTCTAGCACGCGGCTCTCTAACTCGACTAAGCCGGGCGACGGAAACATTTGTCGAGCGGAAGCAGACATGGCGCGTCCGTCTCGGTAGAAGGCCTATCGGGGTGATCGAGCGATACAGCCTGATGGCCCTTGGTCAAGACTTTTCGAGAGGCGCGTAATGAGACTGAATTGTGACGATACTGGAAACAAGACAATGAATTCCGCTGGGATATTTGCTCTTTTGACGGTGACCCTGGCGCTCATCGCAGCAAGCGCGGGCGCGCAGACACAGGCAAAGGAGTCCGGACCAGCCGAACCGAAAGCCAATGCAGAAACATATCAGACTCTTTACTTGTCCGGCGTCACCCAGCAGCAGGAAGCCAATGATATTGTGACTGACCTCCGCAACATGCTTCCCAAAGCCCGGCTGTATTATGTGCCGTCGCAAAATGCCATCTCTGTGCGCGCCACTTCTGACGAGATTCAACTTGCACAGAAGATTCTCTCGGACATTGACAGGCCAAGGAAGACGTATCGTCTCACTTACACCGTCTCCGAAACGGACGGAGGCAAGGCCGCCGGAACACAACATTTCACTCTCGTTGTCGCGGCGGGAGGAAAAACTCAACTGAAGCAGGGCGACAAAGTGCCCATAGTCACAGGAAGCTACAACGAAGGGTCTTCCAACGCCAACTCTCAAGTGCAATATCTTGACGTGGGATTGAACGTCGATGCGTCTCTCGACGCATACTCCGATGGATTGAGATTGCATTCAAAAATTGAGCAGTCGAGTGTTGCCGACGAGAAATCCGGCATCGGCACGCAAGACCCAATTGTCCGTCAAACGACCCTGGATGTTGTATCAACCCTGGCGCAGGGCAAGCCGCTTGTTCTGGGATCGCTGGATATCCCGGGCGGTACGCGCCGACAACAAATTGAAGTCGTTTCAGAGCCCATTCCATGAGCACGAACGGATGATTCTCACGGGGCTGTGATGGCGCATAGAGTCATCGATAGCCCCGGCCCCAGCTGTAGTCGTACTTTACGGCAAAGCCGGAAATGGCCGGGCCATTTTGATGCGCCAGCGCCCTGGCCCATTCGAACACGAGCGAGTTTCGGGCATTGAGAGAGACATTCACCTCACTGCCAAGGATGAAATTCTGCTGTGAGTTGTTCTGGTCCACGCCGTTGACCAATGTCTCGCCGCGAAAGGAATAGCGCGTATCCACAGCCGCCCAGACACTGTTGGTGAAGGAATAGCTGATGTGTCCTTCAAGGCCAGCCAGGGGCTGTTGCCTCAGGATTTCAACCCCGCGATAAGAAGTGTTGTCGGTGTAGAAATATGTGTTGGCGTAGACATCGAGCTGCCACTTCTGCTCAGGGCCGAATGGCTGCGAGAGAGCGATTTCCGGCTTGAAGGACCAGCGGTCTGAACCAAGGTTGAGCAGCTTGCTCGAGTTGTAAAAGCCGGTGGGAGCTGTAACGGTAAGGCTCGCGCCTATGACGGTCGTTGGATTGTAGTTTTCGAATTGCGCCATGCTGAGCGCTGGGCCTCCCTTGAGCAGCATGGCCAACATGTAGCTGGAGTCGCCTGTGCCAACGGTCGATCCACTGATATTTATGCCGGAGATCGACCCGTTGAGCCCGGCAATCGGAATACCGGGCTGCACCCAGGCCAGACGGTGAAGGAAGCCGAAATAGCGTGCGTACTGAATGGATCCCTGATTCACGTCAAGCTTTGCGCCTGAAACAATGAGTGACGTGTCGAGGGATGAATCGGAGCGCGCAAAGGCATAGGCAAGCTCGATCTGATTAGTTCCTACTGGTGTGTTGTCATACGTGTGGGGGTCTGTGAACTGGGCGGAAGCATGTGAAACGGCCAAAGCGAAGCAGACGAAGAGCAGCCGTTTGCGCATGACAGCAATGTAGCAAACCCGTTATTTGCGCGTAAGCAATAATCACAATAGCGATCCCCGTGCGACTTGCGTTCTGTAACCGTGCCAATGCCGATTTGTTCCAGGACCGCGCATCCGAGGCACTAGAATTGTTCTTTCGCCGCGTATCGAATTGTCCCGGGCCGGCGTAAGCATAATATTGGGGGTTCTGACGTGCGCCGTTTGCTTGCCTATGCCTCAGCCTTGCTGCTGATTTCCTGCCTTCATTCCCAGGCACAAAAACAGTGGACCGTTGCCGATATCTACGGCAACGGCAACCTCTCTGAGCGCGGTCCGGGCGAGATGACCTGGGCGCCGGACGCGAGCCGCGCCATCTACATCGGCGACCACGGCGACCTGATGCAGCTCGACGCCGCCACAGCCAAGACCAGTAAATTGCTCGATCACGAAAAGCTCGCGCCGATCATGAACGTGCAGCTCAGCGAGAAAGACCGCGATCATCGCGCGCGCTACAACGAGCCCGACTACATCTGGACTCCGAACTCAAAAGATCTGCTCTTTGATACCAACGGCACGCTCTGGGTCTACCACCTCGAGAACGGAACCGGCGTTGAGATAGGCCGCACAGGACAAGGCAGTGGTGACGATCCTAAGTTCTCGCCCAACGGTCAGTTCATCTCCTACCTGCACGATCACAATCTGTATGTAGGACGGCCAGCGACACCTGCGTCTGCCGTCACGAACACACATGAACCGACGCTGTTGAACGGTGAAGTGGATTGGGTGTATCTCGAAGAGCTGGATGTACGCAGCAACTATTTCTGGTCGCCCGATTCAAAGCAATTGGCCTACCTGCAGATGAACGAGGCCGCCGTGCCGCAGTATCCGATTGTCGATTGGATTCCGACACATGCGGGCATCGATGAACAGCGTTATCCACAGCCGGGGGATCCGAACCCGGGCGTGCGTGTTGGCGTAGTCAGCGCCAACGGCGGCAAGACGAACTGGATGAAAGTCCCGATGGATGAAGGTAGTGACTATATTCCGCGCTTTGGATGGATCAATCCGCACGTAGTCTGGATTGAGGTTCTGACACGCGATCATAAGCACTTGAACCTCTACTTCGCCGACGCGCATACCGGCGATTCGCGGCTGGTGCTGGCGCAGAGCGATGACAAGTTTTTTGATGCAGTCTATGACGTAAACTTTTTTGCCGATGGCCAGTTCCTCATCACCAGTTGGCGCGACGGTCACACGCACATCTATTACTACACCTACAACAAAGAAAACCCGCTCGATGGCCCGGCACAGCCAGTCCGGCAGCTTGAGAACGGCGACTATGAGGTTGGCGCCATCGAGTCAATCGAGGAGAAGACAAATACCGTCTACTACACCTCGAACGAGGGCGATCCGCAGCAGTCGCAGGTCTGGTCGGTGAAGCTCGACGGCAGCGGAAAGCAGCGCATCTCAAAGGCCGAGGGCGTGCATCGTCCCAGCTTCGCCGAGGGCAGCTCGGTGTTTCTTGACCGCTACTCTGACCGCGCGACGCCGTCTACGATCAGCCTTTGTCACGGCGACACTCTCTGCCAGCGAATCTGGCATGCGGGGCCGCCAAAGGGCTATGACCTGGTGCAGCCGGAAGTACTTCACCTCCAAGCCGCCGATGGCAAGACGATGCTCTACGCGTCACTCCTGCTGCCTCCCGGAATGACTTCGCCGGCCAGCGTGCCGCTTATCAATAATCCCTACGGCGGCCCGCACGCACAGACAGTGCGCGACAGCTGGGGCGGAGCGAGCTATTATTTCGATCTGCTGCTGGCGCAGCATGGATTCGCGGTGCTGCATGTGGACAATCGCGGCATGGGTGGGCGCGGGCGCGACTTTGAGCAGGCTGCCTATCGCAACTTCGGGCCGGTGCAGTTGAGCGATCAGATGGCCGCGATTGACCAGGTGCTGGAGAAGTATCCGCAGCTCGATAAGAACCGTCTGGGATGGTGGGGCTGGAGCTGGGGCGGGACGTTCACGCTGAACGCCATGTCGCATTCTGACCGGATTCGCGCCGGTGTCTCCGTTGCACCTGTGACAGACTTCAGGAACTACGATTCGATCTATACGGAGCGGTATCTCGGCCTGCCGGAGCAGAACGCGGACGCGTATAAGGCCGCGTCTGTACAGGAATCGGCTAAGAACCTGAAAGGCCATCTGTTGCTGGTTCACGGCACGGGTGACGACAATGTGCACTTTGCGAATTCCATTCAGTACATCCAGAAATTGATTGACGCGAAAATCCAGTACGACTTTCAGCCGTATCCGCGCAAAACGCATTCGATTGCGGGGCCTGTGGCGCACACGCATCTCTTCGATCGCATCCTCTGGCACTTTGAGACCTACCTGAAACCCGCGGGGGCGGCGCAGTGAGCCATCCGGCAGAAAGATCTGATTCGTACGATCTGGTTCGCGGCCGCACCACAGTTGGAGATTTCGAAATCACCGTTCTGAGTGACGGCTTCTATTTTCTCGATGGCGGCGCGATGTTCGGAGTGGTGCCAAAGCCTTTGTGGGAGAAGCGCGCTCCTGCGGACGATCAGAACCGCATTCTGCTTGGCTTAAATACGGTCGTCGTACGGACAGGCAAGCATACTGTCGTTATCGAAACCGGAATAGGTAACAAGCTAGGTGACAAATTGAAGGCGATCTACGGCGCGCAGGAGAAACTGCCGCTGGCCTTTGCCGCTGCCGGCATCAAGCCGGAAGAAGTCGATATCGTCATCAACTCCCATCTTCACTTCGACCACTGCGGATGGAACACTACGCGCACGCCGGATGGCCGCATTGTCCCGACCTTTCCTAATGCGCGCTACTTCGCGCATCGCGGAGAAGTGGAGCACGGGCATTTGCAATTGGAGCGCGACGCCATCAGCTACATCAGCGAGAACTATGATCCGCTAATCGAAAGCGGGCAAATGACGCTACTCGATGTGAAGCGCGGGCAGACGCATGAGATCATGCCCGGCATTTCCGTCGAAGGCTTTCCTGGGCATACCTTACATCTGATGGCTGTGCATCTTGATTCAGGCGGCCAACGCGCCTGCTATGTCTCTGATCTCATTCCAACGAGTGCTCACCTCGACATCACCTGGGTGATGGGCTATGACCTCGACCCGCTGACCTGCATTGAGGAGCGCAAGCGGTTTTATTCGCGCGCGATTCCTGAAAAGTGGCTCGTTCTCTTTACGCACGACCACTACACGCCTTTCGGCTATGTCGAGCTGACCGAAAAAGGCAAGCCAGTGGTGAAGCCCGCCTAACTCACTGAGCCGCCCAAATTCGCCGGCGGCGCAGGCGCCGCGCTCGTCAATGCAGTCAGAATCGACCCGCCATTCGGTGAGCCAAGCCCGGTGCAGGCGTCCCATCCGGGACCGGCGGAATAGGCCCCATTATTGCCCTGCGTAATGTCGTTGAAATCGCTTGCGCTCTGGTAGAGCGTGGGATTGACGAACCCCGCAGATGCCGCGCCTTGCGTTGCCAGTTGCTGGTTTACCAGGGCAATCAGCCCGGCATAGAGCGGAGCAACGGCGCTGGTCCCACCCACGACTTGCGGCTGCCCGTCAACGATGATGTTATAACCTGTCTCCGGAGAGGCATCGCCGGAAACATCAGGAACACCGCGTCCCGAGCTGCCCGACGGCAGAGCGCTTGTCTGCCAGGTTGGCACGGCGAAACTACCGCTGAAGCCGCCGCCGCTGGCGCCTCCCTGCGGCTGGTCATCCCATACGACCTCTTCTGAAATGGAAGTACCGTTGGCATAGAGCGCCGTCCCACCACAGGCGAGTACATGCGGGCTGGACGCAGGAAAATCAACCACAGTTCCAGTGGTGCCGTCGCTCGATCCGCTGTCTCCTGAGGCCACAGTGATGGTGACACCCAGAGCTGCTGCCGACTGGCACGCATTATCGAGCGCGGTGACCGAAGCCTGCGACCAGCTCGATTCCGGACCACCCCAGCTGATCGAAAGCACTGAAGGCTTATTGGTCGTGTCGTGGACTGCGGTCGTGATGGCGTCAATGAACCCCTGATCGCTGTTCGGCGCAAAGTAGACGGCAATGTTCGCCGCATTCGCAACCGAGCCTGCCACTTGAATGTCCAATTCGACTTCGCCATCCGCGCCGTTCGGATCTCCGGGCGAGTTCGAACCGCCGTCAACGCCTACTGCAACAACATTAGGAGTATTCAGGCCCACGCCCTGGAAATAGGTCTGAAGATCGCTTGCCGTATAACCGCCGCCTAGTTCGAGGATTGCAATCGTTTGGCCGCTCCCGTTCAGATTGGTCGGGAAGTTGTAAAGCTGCGCCACCTGTGTAGCGTTGAATGGCTGTGGTTGCTGTTGAGGAGCGGTTGGCTGCTTCTTTTTTCTGTTGGGATCGGCGGAAGTGTCCCGCCGCCGGAAATGCGGGCTCGCCACGGGGCGCGAGTCCAGACCGAGAACGGCCTCGACCGCCGGCGCATGTTCTTCGGGCAGCGAAATCGTGCCGGTAAAGGCATGGAAGCGCTTATTGCGGCGCGTGTCCTGATAGCTGTTAAGCTCCACGCCGAAAGCCTTCTCCATCGCCTCAGCCGTGCCCTTCAGCACAATGGTGCGGCGCGGGAGACTGGTGGCTGCTTCATCCACGGTCAAGCCGTGGTTACGCGCAAAGGTACGGATGCTGTCGAAGTCCGCCGGATCAGCGGCGTATTGCGCGTTGAATTCCGCATGTGAAAGCCTGCGCCCCTGCAGTTCATGCAGATGGAGAGGGTTCTTCCGTCTCACAATGACGGAAACGCTGACGGGCTGCTGTGGCGATGTGCGACCCAGATGGGTCGCTTCCGCTGGCGCCTTGTGTTCGCTTTTTTCCAAAGTAGTACGGGAAGCCATAGATCACCTCAATCTCACAGATGGGTTTCTTGACCAGGTTCAACGGCAGGCAATAACAATACCACCGACGGATAAATGGTGTGCGACGATTAATCGGCGTTTCAGGATGTGAAGGTGTCGGGCTGCATTCAGGCAGCTCGCTTGTGCTCCCTTTCGTGGGCCTTTTCAACCCGTCGGGAAAGCAACTCTTTCGCCTTTTCAAGCCTGGACTTGTCCCGAGCGCTCAAGCTTTTTCCTGCGCGATTGATAAAGAAGGTCAGCATCCTCATCCCTGAGCCGGGGCCTTTGGGCGAGACCTTCTTCGAGGCCAGCGTACGCGCGATCGTCTCAGGACTTTTCTTGAAGAGTCCCTCCGGTGGCTGGGTGGAATCGGTCTTGACGTTCTTGACCCATTTTCTCTGCGAAGCAGTCATCTCTGCGTCTCCTGTTATATGTCTGCTCGTGCCTTATACAGAGAGATGCTGATTTCAGGTCTGGCGATCATCGTGGCTGGGCGGCTGCGAGATGACGATGAAACGCACATCGGCGCCGGAGACATTCTTCGCCTGGTGTGGCACGCCGTAAGCAATCTCAATGCCCTGCTGTGGCTTCAAGGCCACAGTCCGGCCGTCGAACTGCATCGTCAGCTCACCCTCGAGCACATAGAAGAATTGCCGCGCGCGCTGGTGCCAGTGGCGCTGTTCTTCGCTGCCCGGCGGCATGCACTCCTCAATTACGCTGAGGTCGGAGGAGCGAACCAGATGCCATCCATCACAGACTTTACCCCAGACATAGTGCTCCGCCGTGTCTTTGCTAATGGGTTCGCTCACAGCGGAATGTTCCCGTGCTTCTTCGGCGGGTTTTTATCGCGCTTGCCTTGCAGCACTTCAAGAGCAGAGATCAGCCTGCGGCGCGTTTCACGCGGCAGGATGACCGCATCGACATAGCCGCGCTCGGCCGCAATATACGGGTTGGCAAACTGCTCGCGGAATTCGTGGACTTTTTCCGCGCGCGCAGCAGCCAGCAGTTCCTGCCTGCGTTCTTCACTCAACGTTCCTTCGAGTGTCTCGGCGTTGGCAACAACCTGATTCAGTTCGCGTCCGTACACGATGTTCACCGCGCCCTCCGGTCCCATCACGGCAATCTCAGCGGTGGGCCATGCGAGATTCAGGTCGGTACGAATGTGCTTGGAACTCATGACGCAGTATGCTCCGCCATAAGCCTTGCGCGTAATCACAGTAAGCTTAGGCACAGTGGCCTCGGCAAAGGCGAAAAGCAGCTTTGCACCGTGGCGGATGATCCCGCCATATTCCTGCTGCGTGCCCGGCAGAAAACCCGGCACGTCTTCCAGAGTAATAAGGGGAATGTTGAAGGCATCGCAGAAGCGCACAAAGCGCGCGCCCTTCACACTGGCGTCAATGTCGAGGACGCCGGCCAGAAACGAAGGTTGATTGGCGACGATCCCCACCGGACGCCCATTCATGCGGGCAAATCCTATGACCAGGTTGCGCGCAAAGTGCTCCTGCACTTCGAAGAAATAGCCGTCATCCACGATGCGCTCGATGACAGTCTTAATGTCATATGGCTGATTCGATTCCGCCGGAACAAGTGAATCAAGTTCTGGATCGGCACGGTCAATAGGGTCTGAGCAGGCGCGGCGCGGCGCATCATCCAGATTATTCGACGGAATAAAACTGAACAGCTCGCGAATCATGGCCAGGCATTCAGCATCGTCATGGGCCATGAAATGGGCCACGCCCGAGCGTTCGTTGTGCGTGCTCGCGCCGCCCAGCTCTTCTTTCGTCACCTCTTCATGCGTGACCGTCTTGATGACGTCCGGCCCGGTCACAAACATGTAGGAGGTCTTGTCCACCATCAGCGTGAAGTCGGTGATAGCGGGTGAATAGACGGCCCCGCCCGCGCATGGTCCGAGAATCGCCGAGATTTGCGGGATCACCCCGCTGGCCAGCGTGTTGCGTAGAAAAATATCGGCATAGCCGGCGAGGGAAACGACACCCTCCTGAATGCGCGCGCCGCCTGAATCATTCAGCCCGATGACCGGCGCCCCCACGCGCATCGCCGTGTCCATGATTTTGACAATCTTGGCTGCGTTGGCTTCCGAAAGTGATCCGCCGAAGACAGTAAAGTCTTGCGCGAAAACGAAGACCGTGCGGCCATCGATGCGTCCATGCCCAGTGACGAAGCCGTCGCCCGGAATACGCTTCTGCTCCATGCCGAAGTCGGTGCAGCGATGGGTAACCAGCTTGTCGGTTTCCTCGAAAGTGCCTTCATCGAGCAGCAGCGCGATGCGCTCACGCGCGGAGAGCTTGCCTTCCCTGTGCTGGCGTTCGCGCCGCTCTTGCCCTCCGCCCTCCTCAGCTAGACGGTTGCGGCGTTCCAGTTCCTCAAGCGATTCAGCGCGGATGGCCGGCCCGGATTTCTCCATGAAGAGAGATTATAGAAGAGCACAAAAAAGACACCGCCGATGTTCCAACACCATTGGATTGCCATTCCGAATCGAAGTATCTATCAAAAAGATGGATATGGAGCGGAGAGCCTTGTCTGAACTTGCCGAAGGAGCCCGGAGTTAGTTGCATAACTGTGCTGGCCGCAGGTTATGGAGGCCGGTGCTTCTATCCAAATCCTTCGCTCAGGCTACCGGTCGCGCCCTCACGTACTCCAGTGGCATGACGGAGCGCGGCCATTCCCAGCAGTCCCAGGCCGAGGGCGCACACGCCGCCCCATCCCCAGCGCGACCAGGCCATGGTGGAGAAGAGCGACCCCAGCGATCCGCCAAAAAAGAAAATGGTCATGTAGACGGTGTTGATGCGTCCGCGCGCGCCGGGTTCGAGCCCGAAAATACGCGTCTGGTTGGCAATCTGAGTTGCCTGCGCGCCGAGGTCGAGCACGATGACGCCGAGCACCAATCCCAGGATGTGATAGCCGAGCAGCCAGAGGATGCAGAAGCCGACTGAGAGTAGCAGGAGGCCGAGCGTCACCACGGCACGCGGACCGCGGCGGTCGGCGACACGTCCGGCGAGAGGCGCAATCAGCGCGCCGGTTGCGCCGAGCATTCCAAAGCTGCCGGCGGTGCCCGCTCCGAGATGGTAGTGTTTTGAGCCGAGCAGGAAGACCAGTGTCGTCCAGAAGGCGCTGAAGGCAGCGAAGACCAGGCCGCCCAGGACGGCTGATTCGCGCAACAGGGGCTGTGTGCGGATAAGCGTCCAGAGCGAGCGAAGGGCTTGCGCGTAAGGCAGCGGCTTGTGCGGCGGCAGTTTGGGCAGCTTGCTCAACATCAGCGGAACGAAAGCCGCGTTGCACAGCGTCGCGAATAAAAAGACTGCCCGCCAGCCGAGGAATGAGGCGATCCATCCGGAGACGGAGCGCGCCAGCAGGACGCCCAGTAGCAGGCCGGTCATCACGGTGCCAATGGCGCGTCCACGTTCTTCTTCATCGGCGAGTTCAGGCGCGATGGGCACTACAACATGGGTAACCGCAGCGGTGCAGCCGATGGCAATGCTGGCCGCGAGTAGCGTGGCGAGATTCGGCGCCAGTGCGGTGAGCAGGGCCGAGAGAGCGACTCCGGCAAAGAGGCGCACCATGAGGCCGCGGCGCTCGATGACATCGCCGAGCGGCACAAAGGCAAGGATACCGATGGAATAGCCGACCTGTGTGGCCACAGCCACAGTGCCCATCTGGCTGTGATCGACGCGCAGACTGCGGGCCATGTCGAGCAGAAGCGGTTGGTTGTAATAGATGTTCGAGACGCCGACGCCGCATGCCAGACCGAGAAAAGGCAGTAGACTGCGATGCCTCGGATGCAGTTCTACTGGGGCCTCGGGTGAAATGGTCTCGATGTCAGCCAAACATCAGTTTAGAGGATGGGATACAGTTGCTCCGGGCTGTCGTTATTGAAAAAATTCCCTCGGCGGCTAAAGCCGTCCTCATGCAACCACTTTATGGCACGGCTGAAGCCGTGCCCCTTCAAAGCAGCGAAACTACTCTATTTTGTGTTGAGCACGAGTTTGCCGATGGTCGCAAGCTGCATGTTCGAGGTGCCCTCGTAGATTTTTCCAATCTTGGCGTCCCGGTAGAATTTTTCGACGGGATAGTCCTTGACGAAGCCGTAGCCGCCGTAGATTTCAACAGCCTGGCTGGCGACACGCTCGGCAACCTGTGAGGCAAAATATTTTGCCATCGCGGCCTCGCGGATGTAGCTGAGTTTCGCATCTTTCAAACGGGCCGCGTTGTAGACGAGCAGGCGAGCGGCTTCGATTTCCGTCGCCATTTCGGCGAGCGAGAACTGTACCGCTTGGAATTCCGCAATGGCTTTGCCGAATTGTTTGCGTTCCTGAGCGTATTTCGCGGCGCAATTCCATGCGCCTTGCGCGAGGCCGAGCATCTGCGCGCCGATGCCGATGCGGCCTTCGTTCAGCGTTTCGATGGCGATTTTGTAGCCCTTGCCCGGCTCGCCTAGAACATTGGCGACGGGCACCCGGCAGTCTTCGAGAATCAATTCGCAAGTAGATGAGGCGCGGATGCCAAGCTTGTCTTCTTTCTTGCCGACAGAAAAGCCGGGAAAATCTTTTTCGACGATAAAGGCAGTGATTCCTTTATATCCGGCGGCAGGGTCAAGCGTGGCAAAGATGATAAAGACTCCGGCTTCCTTCGCGTTTGTGATCCAGAGCTTCTGGCCATTGAGAACGTAGTAGTCTCCGCGCAGTTCGGCGCGCGCCTGCAAGGCGAAGGCGTCAGAGCCGGACGCAGCTTCCGAGAGCGCATAGGCGCCGACTGTGTCTGCCGCTAGTCGCGAGAGGCATGTCTTCTTCTGGGATTCCGTGCCCCAGCGAAGGAATGCGTTGACGCATAGCGTATTCTGCACATCGACCAGCACTCCAACGGAGGCATCGACCGCGGATATTTCCTCGACGGCGAGAATGGCTTCAAAGAACGTGCCACCGCTGCCGCCATATTCAACGGGAACCTCGATTCCCATCAGGCCCAGGCTGAAGAGTTGCGGCAAGAGGTCGGGGGAAAAGTGCTGCTCCTCGTCCATCTGGCGGACGAGCGGGCCAATACTTTGTTGCGCGAAATCACGCACGGTGGAGCGGAACAGCAGTTCGTCTTCGTTCAGTTGCGTCAGTGGCAGCGCACTTGTAGCGAGTGTGTCGGGCACGTGAAACCTCGGAAGCAGGAAAACCTTTGAGTGTAGCAGAGGGCAATCGCGATGGAACACCGCGGAATGGTAATAGAGCATCTCCATGAACTGCTACGATACTGCCGTGACTACTATTTCGCCTTTTCCGGTCCTGAACAACACGCATCATCCGCACGAGGCTTTTTCCGACTCTCAGGAACTGGAGAAGAAACTGCGCGCCACGATACGAGGCGAAGTGCGCTTCGATCCCGCATCACGCGCGTTATATGCCACTGACGCCTCGAATTACCGTCAGGTGCCGATTGGACTGGTTATTCCGCGCGACTCTGCTGACGTAGTAGCAACCATTGCTGCCTGCCGCGAACTTGGCGCGCCGATTCTGGCACGAGGCGGGGGCACCAGTCTTTCCGGGCAATGCTGCAACGTTGCCGTTGTACTCGATTTCTCGAAGTACATGCGCTCGATCGAATGGCTTGATCCGGAAAAGAAGCTGGCGAAAGTCCAGCCGGGAATTGTTCTCGACCGCGTGCGCGAAGCGGCTGAAGAACATCACCTGACGTTCGCGCCGGACCCGGCAACGCATAGCCGCTGCACGCTGGGCGGCATGATCGGCAATAACTCCTGCGGCGTGCACGCGCTGATGGGCGGCAAAACGGTAGACAACATCCACTCGCTCGACATTGCGCTCTACGACGGAACGCGTATGACTGTCGGCGCGACTACGGAAGAAGAACTGAGCGCGATCATTGCTGCCGGAGGACGTCGCGGCGAGATATATGCAGGACTGCGTCGCATCCGCGACCAGTATTCGGATCTCGTGCGCCAGCGCTTCCCACGCATCCCGCGCCGTGTTTCCGGATATAACCTCGACGAACTGCTGCCGGAGAACGGCTTCCACGTAGCGCGCGCTCTTGTGGGGACTGAGGGCACCTGTGCCACGGTGCTTGGCGCAACTCTGCATTTGAAGCCAAGCCCGCCGTATCGGCGGCTGGTGGGCCTCGGCTTCGCTGATCCATTTATTGCGGCGGACCATGTGCCGCTCGTGCTGGAGTACAAGCCGATTGGACTCGAAGGCTTCGACGGCATGCTGGTCGATTTTATGAAGCGCAAGGAGCTTGCGGTTGACGATGTGGTTCTGCTGCCTGAAGGCCGCGGACATCTGCTCGTTGAGTTTGGAGGATGGTCGCCGGAAGATGCGGACGCGCAGGTAGAGCGGTTCCTAAGTGCCATATCGGAAACTCCCGCTGTCGTTCGCAGCTACACCGCCGCTGAAGCGCCAAGAGTGTGGCATGTGCGCGAATCAGCCTTGGGCTCGACCGTTTTTATTCCGGGCGAGCCGCATGGATGGGAAGGATGGGAAGATGCCGGCGTTCCTCCGGAAAAGCTTGGCTCTTTCCTGCGCGAAACTTTCAAGCTGCTGAAAGAGTTCGACTACCGCAGTCCCATGTATGGACACTTCGGCGAGGGCTGCGTGCACATGCGCATTAAC
This sequence comes from Alloacidobacterium sp., assembly GCF_035631355.1. Taxonomy (NCBI): domain Bacteria; kingdom Pseudomonadati; phylum Acidobacteriota; class Terriglobia; order Terriglobales; family Acidobacteriaceae; genus Alloacidobacterium; species Alloacidobacterium sp. Next base: position 28,774 of record NZ_DASQIX010000025.1, on the reverse strand, counting down.
TTCGACCTTGAGAGCGAGCCAGGCATCCGCAAATTCAGGGCTTTCCTTGATCTGGCCACGGACATTGTTGTCGCTCATGGAGGATCGGTTTCCGGCGAGCACGGCGATGGACAGGCCCGCGCCGTGCTCCTGCCAAAGATGTTCGGGCCGGAGTTGATGCGGGCATTTCAGGAATTCAAGGCACTGTGGGACCCGCTGAACAGGATGAATCCCGGCAAGCTGATTGATCCGGTGAATGTCTACGAGCCACACGAAAATCTGCGACTGGGCGCGGGATACGAATCGGCGAAAGACGTTACGTATTTTCAATTCCCCGACGATAAAGGGTCGTTTGCCGAAGCTACGCTGCGCTGCGTTGGCGTGGGCGCCTGCCGAAAGAAGAGTCCAGGCACGATGTGCCCCAGCTATATGGCCACGCAGGAAGAGCGGCACTCGACGCGAGGGCGCGCGCATTTGCTGTGGGAGTTGATGGAGCGCGACGTGCTCGATCGCGACTGGGGCAATGAGCAGGTGCGCGAGGCATTGGATTTGTGCCTTTCCTGCAAGGCCTGCAAGCGTGAGTGCCCGGTCAACGTGGACGTGGCCACCTACAAGGCGGAATTTCTCGCGCACTATCACGAGTCACATCGTCATCATCTACGCGATTATGCCTTTGGCTTTATGGATCGGTGGGCGCGGCTCGCGTCGGCGATCCCAGGTGTCACTCCACACCTTGCTAACCTGCCGTTGCAGGTCCCCGGCTTATCGGCGCTGGTGAAGCAGACGCTGGGAATCGCGCCGCAGCGAAAGCTTCCGCGATTTGCAGGACGAAGCTATCAGAGCCGAATGCGATCAAATCATTCCGCGCAGGCTTCGGTGTTGCTGTGGCCGGATACATGGAACAACTACTACCATCCGCATGTGCTGGAAGCAGCGCAACAGGTGCTCACGGATGCGGGATACGCTCCCTATACGCCAAAGCAGCATGTTTGCTGCGGCCGCCCGCTTTATGATTTTGGCTTTCTGAAGGAAGCACGCGCATATCTCGAGAAGATTCTGCAAGATTTCGCACCCCAGATCGATGCGGGGACGACATTTGTATTTCTCGAACCGAGCTGCGCAAGCGTCTTTCGCGATGAGCTGCTGAATTTCTTTCCAACGAATGAACGGGCGAAGCGCCTTAGCGGTCAGACTCTGCTGTTGAGTCAATTTCTCGCGCAGAAAGCCGCTGAATACAAGCCGCCATCACTGGCGGGGAAACGCATTGTGTTGCACGGGCATTGCCATCACAAGTCCCTGCTTAAGATGAATGATGAATTGACCATTCTCACGGCAACAGGCGCAAAGGTGGAGGTGCTGGACTCGGGCTGCTGCGGCATGGCCGGGCCGTTTGGGTTTGAGAAGGAAAAGTATGAGGTGTCGCAGACCCTGGGCGAGCGCGTGCTGCTGCCTGCGGTTCGCAGCGCAGCTTCGGACACGCTGGTGGTCACAGACGGCTTCAGTTGCCGCGAGCAGATTGCTCAAAACACTGACCGGCGGGCGCGGCACTTTGCCGAAATCCTCAGTAATCTTCCTTGACAACATTCTTAAGCGGCTCACCGCTGGCGAAGCGCTTCACCTGCTCCGCTACCAGGTCAAAAGCGCGCGACATGTAGAGCGGGCTTGATCCACCTACATGAGGCGTGAGCAGCAAGTTGGGCGCGTTCCAAAGTGGATGGCCTGCGGGGAGAGGTTCCGGGTCGGTAACATCGAGAGCGGCTCGAATACGGTTTTCAGTGAGTGCTTTCACCAGCGCGTCTGTATCGATGACCGAGCCGCGCGCCGCGTTTACCAGCAGCGCGCCCTGCTTCATGCATGCGATGGCGTCAGCATCGATGAGGTGGCGCGTCTCCGGCGTGAGCGGCACGATCAACACAATCACGTCTGCGGTCGGGAGCAATTCTTTGAGCCTGCCGGCCGGTTCCACTCCGGGCTTTGCCGAGCGCGCAACGCGAATGACATTTACTCCGAACGGAACAAGCCGCTCTTCAATCGACCTGCCGATAGAGCCATAGCCGACAATCATGACCGTCTTGCCTGCCAACTCTTCAATCAATACGGGCGGATAGCTGCGCTTGTTTGTTCTATAGATAGACCTGTAATTGTCTTCGGCGGCTTCGCGTGAAACCCATTTCCCATTGCGGTGCAGGTCAAAATAAAAGGGCAAGAATTTCGTCATGGCCAGAATCGCCGAAGCTGTCCACTCGGAGGTAGCCACATTGTGTGCGCCCTGAGCGTCGCACAAAACAGCGCCGGGAGGCACGAAAGACCGCAGCCAGTCGACACCCGCCTGAAGCGACTGCACTACTTTCACGCCGCGGAGGTACGGCGCCACAGGTTCAGCGTCTTTGCGAAAGAGCGGCGCGGCCCAGAAGTCGATTTCAACCGGGGCGGATGGGGTTTTCGGCAGAACGCAGACATCCGCGTCAGCAGGCAGTTTTGCCAGCATGTAATCTTCAGCCCAGTGCGGAACTCCAACTTTCACCATGCAACAATCTTATTGCTTCTGGTGGAAGATGGCGCTGTTGATGTCCGGCCAGAATTCTTTAAAGATGAACGTCATTCCGTCGAGGCCGACATTCGTGAGCCAGTGCTGGCCGATCTTTGTCCACGTCCGTTCGCGGCTGGGATAGTAGAGACTCGAAAGAGCAGACGCAGAACCGGCGCCCATGATTTCCGAGGCGTTGAACGTCTCGTTGCCGGAGTCGGTCCGTGTAATCAATACGCGAGAAAAAGAATATCCTGTCCGCTTGATGATGCCGCCCCGGCCCAGCGTGTAATAACGTGAATCCTGCTTGAACACTGTGGGAAAAATGAATTCTACGTTGTAGTTCTCAACTGCCTGGTCGGCCAGAGTGTGCCAGTAATATCGGCCATATCCAGCGGCGCCCTGGTGAAATTCGGGGTAGGAATTCTGCGCCTGGCTGATGCCAGCCAGTATGCCGGCGAAGATGAATGCTGAATAGTCAAAACTGTCCAGCGTTGTTGTGATGAACTTGTCTTTCAGCGATTGAGGCGGAAGCTTCTCATCGACTGAAACAGAACGAAAATTCGGCACAATCCAAAGAATGCGCTTTGTTTGTTTTCCCTCAAGTGTAGGATCCGTGCTGGCGGGTTGTTGCTTCTGAGCGCTGTCGCTCTGGCTTGATGTCTGTTGAGCCAAGGCAACGTCAGGCGCATCAGGAATGTCGCTGCCAGATGCAATCGATTGCGAATGCGCCATAGTAGCGCAGGCGAGAAGGCTAAAAACGATCCATCTCGTCAAAAACGTGCGTGAGTGCATGTTGCTTTAGACGAGCGATATCGCGAACCGGGTGCAAAGAAACCGAGCAAGCATTTCAACAAATCCATCATTTAAGAAAATTTGACAGGGCTGCGATACCTGCTTCGATCGCCGCCGTAGGCACGGAGTAGCCGAACCGCACATGTCCTTCTCCCTGCGCTCCGAAAACCACGCCGGGAATCGTTGCGACGTGGGCCTTTTCCAGCAGCATTGCGGCTGCCTTCCGGCTGTCCTTGTGTACCCTCCCGATTTTAGGAAGCGCGTAGAACGCTCCCTGTGGCATTTCGCAATCAAGACCAAGCTCATTCAAAGCGTTCACGAGAAGGTCGCGCTTTTCACGGTATTCTTTCCGCCGCTGCTCGATAAAACTCTGCGGCGTGGCCAGTGCTTCCACCGCCGCCCATTGCGAGGGCGTAGAAACTCCATTCACGGAGTAAAGAACCAACTTGCGAAGTCCGGTGATGAATGGCTCCTTCGCTATGACATAGCCCACTCGCCATCCGGTCATGGCATAGCTTTTGGAAAATGTGTAGGTGGAAATAGTTCTCTCAGCCATGCCCGGCAATGAAGCAATGGACACATGATCGCCTTCATAGACGAGGTCTTCATAAGCCTCATCGGCTATTACGATGAGGTTGTGCTTTTTCGCGAATGCTGCAACCTCCTCCGCTTCCTCGCGCGAAAAGACGGCCCCGGATGGATTCTGCGGTGTGTTGTAGTAGATCGCTTTTGTATGGGGCGTGGAAAATTGTTCCAGTGCCGCAGTCAGGCCATGGCGCCTTGCACTCGCTGTGGGAACCAGCAAAGGACGTGCCTGGGCGCCTGTCACCATGTCGCGGATCGGGGTCCAGTAGGGCGAAAAGAGCAGCATATCATCGCCCGGATCGAGTACTGCCTGGAAAGCCGCATAAAGCGCATGGGCACCGCCCGCAGTTATGAGCACCTCGTCCACTGTCACATCGAGATGATTACGCTTTTTCAGCTTTTCCACCAATGCTTCGCGCAGAGGGGCGATCCCGGAGGATGGCGCGTATTTGGTCTTGTTCTCAACCAGCGCGCGCACCATGGCGTATTTGATGGGCTCGGGAGTTTCAAAGAACGGCTCGCCACCATGGAACGCGTGCACCATCTGGCCTGCTGCACGTAATTCGATGACCTTATTGCGAATCTGCACGATGTCAGAAAAGCCGACTTCATCAAGCCGTCTTGCAAGCCGCAGCGCGCTTTTTTTCGTAGTCATCTTGACCGTTCTCCGAAGAAGTCCGCCCGGCGTGATGCGAGGAGGAGCAGCGCCAGACTCTCTAGCTTATCCGAAGCCGCCGTAGTGTGAGGGTTTTTCAGAGGAGCGTTTGAAAATGTTATGTTCGGCTTATGCGCCGTTCCGCCATCTGGTTCCTGATCGCAGTACTCTGGTTCGTGGTCACAATCATCACTGCGCTGCATCAAGGCTGGCGGCTGGCATGGTTTCAGGCGCTTATTGCCCTTGTGTTTCTCGCCGTGGCCATATCGTTTCGTCGCAAAGAGAAAATCAGGTAGCGAGCGCCCCCGTATAGATGGCCATGCCCGCGACAGCATCGACCCGCATCTCGTGCAGCGCGTCAATTTCAGCCTGCTCGCGAATTCCGCCGGCAACGATGAGCTGACGGTCTGTGAGATTTCGCAACTGCCGGGCTACGTCCAGCGGAAATCCCCTCATCGTTCCCTCGGTATCGACATGCGTGTAGAGAAAAGCGGTACAGAAGGGATTGAGCGTGGCGATTGCCTGCTGCGGAGTGAGGCCAGCCTGTTCTTTCCATCCTTTGACGGCAACCTGGCCTTTTTTGGTATCGATGCTGGCTACGAATTGCTCCGTGCCAATGCCTGCCTGAATCTGCGCGGCGAGAGAGGTGTTCACAATGCCAACGCCGTTGTCGCTTCCGAACAGCGCCGAGCCAAAAATGACGCGCCTGGCTCCCGCATCAAGAACTTGACGAGCACGCCTGATATTCGCTATGCCACCACCGACCTGGCAGGGCAGACGGCGGGCGATTTTCTCAATCAATCCTGCATTATTTCCCTGGCGCATGGCAGCATCGAGATCGATCAGCTGCACCATAGGGTATGCGCTGAAGCGCTCGATCCAGTATTCAAAATCATCGAAGGCGAGCTTCAACTTTTCGCCCTGTACAAGCTGGACAATGCGGCCGCCCATCAGATCAATTGAAGGAATCAGCATGGCAACCTCACTGGAACGCCTTGTATGGCGATTTCTTCCTTAAGTTGACGGACGTTGGCGATGCCGAAGTGGAAAATGCTTGCCGCCAAAGCGGCATCCGCTTTTCCCCGTAGGAGCACATCAGCAAAATGATCAGATGTGCCTGCTCCGCCGGAAGCAATCACCGGAATTCGAACCGCCTCGCTCACTCGTGCGGTCAGTTCGCAGTCGAAGCCTGCGCGCGTTCCATCAGCGTCCATTGACGTCAGCAGAATTTCTCCTGCTCCGCGCGATTCGGCTTCCTCTGCCCAATCGAGCACCTTGTGGCCTGTGGGTTTGCGGCCTCCGCTTACGAAGACTTCGGCATCGGCGACCGGATTGCCTACTGATTTTGCACGCCTTGCATCGATGGCCACGATAACGGCCTGCGCTCCAAACTTGCTGCCGATTTCGTCGATGAGTTCAGGCCTGGCAATGGCTGCGGAGTTGATGCTGACCTTGTCGGCGCCGGCATCGAAGACAGCCGCTGCATCATCGACAGTGCGGATCCCGCCACCGACGGTAAACGGAACAAAAAGCTGGGCCGCAGTGCGTTTCACTGTATCGATCAGGGTCCCGCGGCCTTCGTGAGTTGCCGTAATATCGAGCAGGACGATTTCATCCGTGCCCGCTTCCGCATGGCGGCGGGCCAGTTCAGCCGGGTCGCCGGCGTCGATGATGTCCACGAACTGTACACCCTTGACTACGCGGCCTGCCTTGACATCAAGACATGCAATGATGCGCTTTGTCAGGCTCATGCCAGCCTCACAAAATTGTCGAGAATCCGCAGGCCTACCTGGCCGGATTTTTCCGGGTGAAACTGCACACCCATAATGTTGCCGCGTTCGACAGCGGCGGTGAATGCTACACCGTATTCTGTAACCGCCACTGTTTCATTAAGGACAGGAGCGTAATAGGAATGCGTGAAATAGACGAAATCACCGCTCGCAATGCCTTGCAGCAGGCGAGACTCCCTGACTTCCAGCGAGTTCCAGCCTACATGCGGAACTTTCATCCAATCCGCGAACCGCTCGCATCGGCCGGGAAATGTTTTAAATCCCGACGTGTCCGGGGATTCGCTGCTGCCTTCAAAAAGCCATTGCAAACCCACGCAGATGCCCAGAAACGGAGCGCCTCTCTGGACCCGCTCCGTGATTGTGCTTCTCAATCCGTGTTCGTCAAGGAAGCTTGTCGCAGAGAAGTGTCCTACGCCGGGGAGCACCAATTTATCGGCCTGTAGAACGGTGGCCGGATCGGATGTCGCTATTGCATTCGCTCCGACTGCATGCAACGCCTTCATCACAGAAGTGAGATTGCCGGCTTTGTAATCGATGACTGCGATCACAGAAGGCCCTTCGTGCTGGGAAGTATGCCGCCGAGTTGCCGGTCGCGCATGACGGCAAAGCGCAGCGCCCGCGCAAACGCCTTGAAAAGCGATTCAACTTTGTGGTGGTTCGAGCGGCCATACATCGTTTTCAGATGAACATTGGCGCGCGCGCCTCTAGCGAAGCCCTCAAAAAAATCCTCGACAAGCTCTGATTGCAAATCGCCGATAAGACGTGTTTTCACTTTGGTTTCGATAACGGAAGAAACTCGCCCGCTGAGATCAATGGCGGCGATGCCCAGCGTCTCGTCCATGGTCATCAGAAAATATCCCGCTCGCATAATGCCTTTTTTATCGCCGAGAGCGCGGTCGAAGGCTTCGCCCAGTGCGATGCCCACATCCTCGACAGTATGGTGCTGATCGACATCCAGATCGCCCTTGCACGTCAGTTCAAGATCAAACGCGCCGTGACGCGTGAACAGTTCCAGCATGTGGTCGAAGAAGCGAATACCTGTGCTGACCTTGTAGCGCCCTGATCCTTCAATCGTGAGGCGCAGCGCGATCTGCGTCTCCGCAGTCTTACGGTTGATTTCCGCAGTGCGCCTGCGTGTCGCGCGGTTTTGTCGCTTAGCTTTCATCCGGACTCCATTCAATTTCCATCAGAGTTTCTTCAAGCGCCTTAACGCCTATTGCCGTGTGCTCCAATGTCCCGACGGTGATGCGCACGCAGCCGGTGCAGCCGGGATCGCTGGAGCGGTCGCGCACCAACACGTTGCGCCGGTGCATGGCACTTGTAAATTCCTTGTGTTTGGCGCCGATTTTTACCAGGACAAAATTAGCTTCTGACGGCCAATAAGCGACACCGATCCGTTCAAGGGCATCTATGAAGAGCTTGCGTCCCTGCAATACCTCATCGACATACCAATTTAAATACGCTTCGTCTTCAATGGCTGGAGGCAGGCAGGCCAGGGCGAGACCGTTCACGCTATAGGGCGAAATCATGCGCCGCATCCAGCGCATCTGCGTTGTATGCGCGGCCAGCATGCCGAGACGTAGGCCAGCCAGTCCGTATGCTTTTGAAAATGTGCGGGCGACGACCAGATTCGGAGCCTGATCAATCAGATCAAGGACTGTTTGACCGTAGAAGTGGAAGTACGCCTCGTCGACCAGCACAATCGCGTGAGGAGCGCTTTCTAGGACTTTAAGAATTGCTTCACGCGGCACCGCGCGTCCCGTAGGGCTGTTTGGGTTTGCTATGGCGATGAGCTTTGTCGCGGGTGTGATCCTACTGAGCAGAGCATCCAGTGGGAATGAAAAATCATCCGTCGCCTGTACGCAAACGAGCTTTGCGTCTGTCGAAGAGCCATACACCTCATACATAGAATAGGTTGGCACCGGCAACAGAAACTCATTGCTGATATCGAGGTAGGTCTGGCAGAGTACATGGATCGCCTCATCGACGCCATTGGTTAGCAGGACTTGTGCGGGGTCCAGGCCCGTTTGCGACGCTACCAACCGCTCCACCGGCTCGCGCTCAGGATATTTTGTGAGGTCCGAGCGCGAGATGCGTCCTAACATTTCCAGCACCTTTGGCGAGCAGGCGAAAGTGTTTTCATTGAAGTCGAGGCGCACGCCGTCGCGCGATCCCAGGGGAGGGTGATACTCCTTTGTGCGCAGCGCTGCTTTTCGCGGACTCGGATATTCAGCCATTGGCGCCTCGTACACGGATGGCTTCCACATGGCCATGCAGTCCTTCGGCCTCGGCGAGCGCAATCGCAGATGGGCCGAGTTGTTTGACCGCTTTCCGATCATATTTCTGAACAGTAATGAGTTTCAGGAAATCTAACACGCTTAAACCGCCTCGTACCCGCGCCAAACCGCCTGTTGGCAATGTATGGTTCGGCCCGGAGATGTAATCGCCCAGCGGTTGGGCTGAGTAGTGTCCAACAAAGACTGATCCTGCATTCGTGACCCAGGCAAGGTCACTCTCTTCATCGACCGTGAGATGCTCAGGAGCGAGACGATTGGTGAGAGTCTGGGCTTCTGAAACTGTTTCAGTTACAAATATGATCCCGTTGTCCTTTATCGATTCTCTGGCAATCGGATTAGTTGCTGCACGGCGATTTGCTTCCGCAATTACACGACTGGCCAAAGCGCTGTTTGCGGTAATGAAGACGGCAAGCGCGACCGGATCATGTTCCGCCTGCGCGACGAGGTCGGATGCAATACCAGCGGGGTCGCCCTTCTCGCTTGTGACCACGATTTCCGTCGGTCCCGCGAGCATGTCGATGGTGCAGTCGAACGAAACGAGCTTTTTCGCTGCCGTTACATAAGCATTGCCGGGACCGACAATCTTGTCGACACGAGCAATGCCTTCCGTCCCATACGCCAGAGCGGCTACCGCCTGTGCGCCGCCAACTCGATAAAATTCCGTGATGCCCAGAAAACCTGCAACAGCGAGTGTTTCCGGCGCCGGCTTTGGCGATACTACTACAACTCGCTTTACTCCCGCGACCTGTGCAGGAGTAACGGTCATCAGCATCGTGGACGGGAGCGGATAGCGTCCGCCGGGAACATAACACCCAACAGATTCCAGAGGCTGGACCTGCTGGCCAACTGTCAGGCCGGGGACCTGCTCGAAGGTCCAGCTTTTCGGCATTTGCCACTGGGCGAAGCCGCGAATGTTCTTTGCCGCTATTTGAACTGCCAAGCGAAATGCAGACGGAGCCTCGCGCCATGCCTGCTGCATCTCGTCTTCGGATATTCGTAACCGTGATTGTTGCGAAATCCCGTCCAAGCGGGTGGCATGGCGACGCAGGGCCGCATCGCCGCCGCGGCGCACGGCATCAATGATGCGCCGCGCAACCAGGACGGCTCGCTCATCGATACTATTGCGGCGATTTTCCAGCTTTGCGATTAGCGCTTCCGCCCGCTTCGCATCGCGCCCGGTAGTGCGCAGCACCTTCATTTACAACACCACCTTGCTGAGCGGGTATTCGACAATGCCGGTGGCGTTTGCCGCTTTCAGCTTTGGAATGACATCGCGGACGACGCTTTCCTCAAGGATGGTATTGACCGCGACCCACAAAGAATCGCTCAAGGCTGAAACCGTTGGCGAATTCAACGCGGGCAGCACCGCCAAGATCCTCTCAAGGTTCGCTTTTTCTACATTCAGCATCAGGCCAACCTGTCCTTGCGCCGCAATCGCACCCTGCAGCATCAGCGCGACGTTGTCGATCTTCTGCTTCTTCCAGGGATCGCCATAGCTGGCCGGGTTAGCGATGAGATGTGTCTCGCTGAACATGACGGTGTCGATGATGCGCAGACGGTTTGCCTTGAGAGAGCTGCCGGTCTCCGTAACTTCGACGATCGCATCAGCCAGTGTCGGTGGTTTGACTTCCGTCGCGCCCCAGCTGAATTCCACGGTAACCGGCACGCCTTTATCCGCGAAGTAGCGCTTGGTGACAGCAACCAGTTCAGTAGCAATGGTTTTGCCGGCAAGGTCTTCCGCCTTTTGATACGGCGAGTCTTCAGGCACGGCCAGCACCCAGCGAACACGCTGGCGGCTCTGCTTGGCATAAACCAGGCTGGTAACGCTTTTTACTTCACGTCCGCTTTCGACGACCCAGTCGATTCCGGTGAGTCCGGCGTCGAGCGCGCCATGATCGACGTAGCGGGCCATCTCCTGCGCGCGGATCAAGGTGCATTCAATCTCGCTGTCATCAATCGATGGAAAATAGGAGCGCCCGTTGGCATAGATGTTCCAGCCTGCACGCTGGAACAATGCAATGGTCGCGTCCTGCAAACTGCCTTTGGGGATGCCGAGCTTCAGCTTGTTCGCCATCAGCGCACCTCCGCTGCGGCGGTAATCGCAAGGGGCCGAGTAAAGCAGCTGACTGTTCCTTCGTGGCAGACAAGGCCGTCACCTTCCACCTGCACGCGGTAGAGCACCGTGTCCTGGTCACAGTCAGTTGAGGCTTCAACAATCCGCAGGCGATTGCCGCTGGTCTCCCCCTTCATCCACAGTTTCTGGCGCGTGCGGCTCCAGAATGTTACGAAACCGCTCTCCAGCGTCTTTTGGTAGCTGGCCTCGTTCTGAAATCCAACCATCAGCACCTGGCCTGTCGAGGCGTCCTGCACAATGGCGGGCACAAGGCCATCCATTTTTGCGAAATCAATTGTCGTATCCGTCATCGCTCACCCTTCGTTAATTACCCGGCTTTACGGTTCTTGTGCAGGCGGCAGATGCAAAAAGCCCGCCTGCGCTTAACGCATCGGCGGGCTTTTAGTCCTTTGATTCTGGCTTTTTACTTTAGGCCATAAGGATTCGCCGACACGCTCGTCACGTGATGATGGTGGTGATGACGATGGTGAAGGTGAATCTGCATCTAGGTTGAAGATAACTGGCTCTCGGAATGATGTCAAATTATTTAGCGAAGCGCTGCGCCGAGAGGAAATCAATCGGATATTTTGTGCGGCCTTCGATTGCGATATCGGCCAGCGCTTCGCCGAGAACAGGAGTGAATTTAAATCCATGGCCGGAGAAGCCGCAGGCGATGGTCACTTGGGCGTAATCTGGGTGCTGCGAGACGATGAAGTGCTCATCCGGCGTCATGGTGTACATGCAAGGCGCAGCGTGGAGAAGTTTTCCGTTCAGGGATGGAATGTAAGCCGCGAGCAGTTCGCGGATTTCGTCAATGTCATGTTTCTGAATTTTGCGCTCAAGGGTTTCGGGTGTGCAGCTGTCTCCGCCGGAATGAATGGCGGCTTTCACTCCGCAGTGCTCGCAATCAGTCGCGGGAAATCCATAGAAGACCATGTCACTGGCTGTCTGCCAGATATAGATGGGGAAACGTCCACACTTGAACTGTGAAATGCCATCCGGCGGGTCAAACCACGCCATAACATGCCGTCGCACATGCAGCGGTAACGACAGTTTGAGCAGGCTCCTGGCCCACGCGCCTGGCGCAATCACCAGATGGTCCGCTTCGTAAGTCGCCTTCGAGGTGACAACGCGAATTGTGCCTGATCCGGTTACAGTCCAATCGGAAATGGGCTCTTCAAATTGCAAGACCGCTCCATGGCGCGCTGCCAGCCCCAGATGCGCGGCAACCGCGGCTTCAGGGCGCAGAAAACCAGCTTTAGTTTCATAGACCGCACAATCTTCAGTACCCGGATTAAAAACGGGAAATCGACGCCGAATCTCCTTCGCGTCGAGCAATTCATGCGCAAGATTATGCTGTTGGGCGCTTCGCAAGCTGCCTTGAACCACCCCGCTGCTCTCGGCACCCATGAACAGGCCGCCGGTAATGGTCAACAGTTGTGTTTCGGTATCGTGCTCCAACTTTTTCCATAATTCATAAGAGCGCAATACCAGCGGCACGTAGCCCGGATTCTCGTGGTACGCCTGGCGGATGATACGCGAACTGCCGTGCGAAGACCCTCGATCGTGGGCGGGCGTGAATTGCTCCAGCCCAAGCACGCGCTTGCTGCGGGCTGCAAGATGGCAGACAGCGGCGCTGCCGATCCCGCCGAGTCCGATTACGATCGCGTCAAACGTCTGTGCCATTTGTGTTCTGTGTAGATTATCCTGTGTCGTCGAACTTTATCCTGACTGTTTCGCCCACAAGGAAAACTATGCGCATTGTGAGAACTTCTGCCCTTTGCCTGATTGCCCTTCTTTGCAGCTCGTACGGATTCAGCGGAAAAACGATTGAAGGCCGCAATGGCATTTCACTGCCGGAGCCTCCGCCAACAGCGACCGACACCGTCGTTGACAATCTGCACGGAGTCGAAATAGCCGACCCTTACCGCTGGCTTGAGGATGCGAAGAGTCCGCAGACGCGAGCCTGGATAGACTTGCAGATAAAGTACACCGACGACTATCTTTCGCAGATCAAAAACCGGTCGCAGATTGTCGATGGTCTGACAAAACTGCAACGCGTGGATGTCTACTCCGTCCCCAGAGAATATGGCGGCAGAATCTTTTTTGAAAAGCGTTTGGCCGACGAAAATCAGTCCTCAATCTACATGCGCGAAGGCTGGACAAGCGCGGACATCCGATTAGTCGATGCGACCAAACTCAGCGCCGACCAGAACACGTCCGTGACGATCAACGACATCTCCAGCGACGGCAAGATGCTGGTCTACGGCGTGCGGCAGGGCGGTGCGGATGAAGAGTCCGTGCATATTCTCAATGTTGATACGCGCCAGGACCTGTCAGACTCACTGCCCAGCGCCCGCTACTTTGGCGTTGCTCTCAGTCCGGACAAGGAGGGGATCTATTACGCGCGCTTTACGCATGAAGGCACGACCATCCACTACCACAAGCTGGGCACGCCGATTGCAGACGACCCGATGCTCTTCGGCAAGGAGTATCGCGGGGAGAAGCTGGGCGAGTTGGAGCTGATCAGCGTCGGCGTTACCGACAATGGACGCTATCTGATGATCCGCATCAGCCGCGGCGTTCCAGCCACACGCGAAGACATTCTGGTTAAAGACCTGCGCAAGCCGGACAGCGAGATTGTGCCGCTGGTATACGGCATCGAGGCGCGCACCTCAGCGGTCAACATCGGTGATCGATTCTTTCTTTCAACCGACTACAATGCCGCGAACAAGCGGATTGTTGAAGCGAAGCCAGGCGAGTCACCGGAGCAGTGGAAGATCGTCATTTCCGAAGGCAAAGACGTAATTGATGGCTTCAACATCGTCGGCGGCAAGCTGTTTGTGCGACGGCTGCACGATGTGAAGACCGAGACCTCGATCTATTCGCTCGATGGAAAACAGATCGGGCAGATCACATATCCCGGCATCGGGTCAGGAACGGACTTGATCGGCCGCCCAGAGCAGAAGACCGGCTTCTATGTTTTCCAGTCCTTCATTCTGCCTCCTACGATCTACCGCTACGACACGAAAACAGGTAAGTCCGACATTTTCTTCCAGCCGAAGGTTCCGTTTGATACATCGCAGTATGAGATCAAGCAGGTCTTCTATACCTCCAAAGACGGCACGCGCGTTCCCATGTTTATCGCCGGGAAAAAGGGTCTGAAGCAAGACGGCAGCGCGCACCTGCTGATGACCGGCTACGGCGGCTTCGAAATTCCCATGCTGGCGGCATGGAACCCCGAGTACGCCTGGTGGATGGAGCAGGGTGGCTACTTTGCCCAGCCTAACCTGCGCGGAGGCGACGAGTACGGCGAAGCGTGGCACAAAGCGGCGATGTTTGAAAAGAAGCAGAACGTCTTTGACGACTGGTTTTCTGCTGCCGAGTACCTCATCCAAAACCACTACACTACGCCGGAGCGCTTTGCTATTCGCGGGCGGTCAAACGGCGGCTTATTGATGGGCGCGTCGATAACGCAGCGGCCCGACTTGTTCGGAGCGATCTGGTGCGGCTATCCGCTGCTCGACATGCTGCGCTATCAGGATTTCCTTATCGGTCGCTTCTGGACGACGGAGTACGGCGACGCAGACAATGCCAGGGACTTTCCTTACCTGCTGAAGTACTCACCCTATCAGAACGTGAAGCCGGGGACGAAGTATCCGGCCATTATGTTCTTTACTGGCGATAGTGACACGCGCGTCGACCCGCTGCACGCGCGCAAGATGACGGCGCGGGTGCAGGCGGCAAATGGCGGAGATCGGCCCATTCTGCTGCACTACAGCCTGAAGGGCGGTCACAGCTCGGGAGTCTCGCTTACTCAACTGGTGGATGATGAGGCGGATGAGTTGGCGTTTCTATGGAACGAAACGAGCGCGCCGTAGCCGTGCCGAGTTTGAGTTCTATGTCCGATCCAGCAAATTATGGGGTGGATAAGTCACTGTGGGCTTGACAAGATTTTTCTCCAGACCCGAGGCTGAGATCCCTTCCGTGTGTCCGGTGCTTCCGCCGGAGGCCTCGGGGGGCTTAAGTTGTAGAAAAACTTACCCCCTCGAGCCCGAGGGCTGAATGGGCCCGCGAGACGGCTGGTGCCGTTCAGGAATTCAGGCGATGATAGTCGGCCGGATCGAGTTCCAGGAGTTTGCCGTTCCACCAGGCCAACTCAGACTGTATGTCAGAGTATGCGGGATGGGTTTGGGGCACCTCGCGCAGCGCGGACCGCAGTTGCACGACACACTCGGCGGCGCCTTGCGCATCAACGAGCTCGGCAGCGGTAGCGGGCGACGGCTCATTTACGAAGAGCTTGTGGCTATCCTGGCACATATGAAGCGACAGCAGGTCAGCCTCGGTAATGGCGGCATTTTTCCGTGAGTTCGCCGGAGAAAAGGGCTGGACTTGCGAAGCGGCCGTCAGGTCCGCGGCTGGCTGGCCGTGCTTGGCGAAGCTTTCATGCCAGGCAAATCCCATCGAGCCGATGAGAACGGCAGTAGACAGTAATGCAGGGATGGCGTGTTTCACTTCTAACAGGTTTCCTGAGGTGGAATGGATTCGTTCCGTGGTCGATTCAAGCTGACTTGCGAATCTGCGGGGAGGAACGAGGGCCGACTACGAAGCAAGTATACCGTATTTCTTCAGTTCTTCGAGAAAAATATAGCCGCGAGTTGTACACAGCCGGGGCTGGCGCCTCTTTCCTGTTAATAGGCGTTGTTCGAGAAATCCTCTCACCTCAGGGGCTAAGGCCCATTGCATTTGAGTGACTTAGGCATGGCTGAAGCCATGCCCTTTCGAAACAGCAATGTTTTCAGCATCCGATGAATCCTTGTGGGCTTTTACCCGGAAGCCCCTTCATAAGACACCTTCTGTTGCGGCTGGTTATTCACCGGGCTAACCCCGGCGCTTCTAGCCGAAAATCTTCGAAATTGAGCCCAGGTCTGAGAATCGAGACCTGGGCTACATTCAAATGGTTTGCTTGATGAGAACGCCGCTGATGGGAGTTCCCAAGCTGCCTGTCCAAGGCATCACCGCGACCAGTTCGTCCGCGTTGAGTAGCAGGAAGTCAGCAGAAAACAGGACGACACCTTTTGAATCCGTAAGCGTGAGATGGCCCTGCGGATTCCCGATTGGCTGGGCCACCTTCGGTGGCGTTAACGTCCAGGTCCCTGAATCCGTCGTGAGCCCGCCAGCATTGGACAGAATCGTCGCGGTGAAGGTCCCGTCAGGATTGAAGGTGGGCGTGAACCCGAGCTGGGTAAAGCCCATGAACCACGGGCCACGAAGCAGATTGAAGATAGTCTGCGTATTGGTGCCGCCTGTCGTCGAGCCAGCGGGAAGAGTTGCCAATGCGGCTGCGCTAATGGTCCACAAGCGGCCAGCGCCGACCGCGCTTGCATTGCTGGTGTCGTCTCCGATCCAAAGGTTGCCTGCGGCATCAAGCGCCAGCAGGTTCGTCTTGCCGGCTACGAAAGAGAAGTTAGATGCGTTAGCCCCATTCTTATCCACGCCTCCCTGTGACACGAATGTGAAGTGCGCGTTCGTAGTTGAGTAGCGCCAGATCTGGCTGCTGCCCGGGATCTGCTGGTCTCCGGCAACAGCGAAATACAGCGTATTCACGCCATCGCTTGTCAATCCGGTGTGGACGGCGCCAGTGAAGCCGTCGGAGATAGCGGTAGCGTTGCAGCCTCCGGTGCAGGACGGGCTGGTGGCATTGAGAATGACCGACAATGCATCGACGGAAGCGATGAACAAATCGTTCCCGATAAACGCGAATGCCCGCGCGGGATGACCTTGCGGCGTGTTGCCAACACTTTGGACGACCTGGGCCACGCCAGATCCGGGATTCACAATTCTCTTAATATTGCCGTTTTTCAGAAACCCGACATACAGATTGCCATCGGGACCGATAGCTGCGGCGGTGGGCTGGTTCCCATCCAGGCCCGCGGTTGTTGCAATGTAGCTTGACGGGCCAATGAGTGCACCCGTATCCGGATCGAGAGCAGTGCGCAGGACGCCGCGCGCGGTAGAGGGCGTGTCTCTCGTGTCCACGACAGCCTGAGTGATGTATGCCAAGCCGTTGCTTTGGAGGGCCGACTGGCCGCAAGTCGCCGGGACAGTCGTCGGCGAGATGGGTAGTTTTATGTTGCCAGATGTTCCGATCGCCAGAAACGGATCGAGAGCTCCGGTTTGAGCGTTTACGACAGGCGCAAAACCTTCCGCCGCATCACAGACCCAGGATTGCTGGCCGACGACAACGCCACCGGCAGGAGCCGTCGGCAGGACTCCACCCTGATTGGGAACTGCGGCGGAACTCCGCAAATCCGCTTGTAGCCCGGAATTTTGCGCGTTCGCGGCAGCATAGCTAAACATCGTGGCAAGCGTTAGAAGCAACACATTAGTGATAGAGAATTTAAAGTGACAGGCTTTCATGTCCTCTCCTCCCAGATTGCGCCCCTGTTTGCAGAGGGGCCGATTTGACTCACGCCGGAAACGGTACTGGGACAGACAGAGCCCGGTTGTCAAGCGACGGTAAGACTTTCGTCAGTGTTCTGCTATTGGAGATTCGCGTTATTAGCCGGATTCTTAAGGGGTTTGACAAGATTTTGGAAAGTGCAGGGCTGCTACCCGGAGTGTCTTTTGAGTTTGAGGTTTAGAAACCACCCCACTCAAGCCAAAACCCGCTTTAAATGGGGCACCTTCGTCTTGATGGTTAAAGCCGGTTCAATGGCAAGAGCCATCATCATGGAACTGGCCACTTGCGGCCATGGCCTCCAATGAGTGCGCGCAACTGATGATCTTCTTGTCGAGTGGATCTTTGTCGAGCGCGTCGGGAGCGATATATGTCATATTTTTCCGCGCTGACACCATCTTGTCGCTCAACTGTTGCATGTGATTGAGCTCCTGGCTGATGAGTTGAGCTGCATTGCGATCCGCTTCGGTGGACGCGGCGACGGAGGCTTGCCGGACGCTCGACGTTGCCGCGCCGCTGTAGGAATTCACCCAATCCGGATTCGGCGGAAACCCGTATCGAACAGCGGTCTGCAGCGCGCTGCGCCATTCCCGAATTTCGGACATGGCCTCAATCCCTGCGCTCAAAAAATCCCTCGAAAATCCCTGGCTTTGCGGCTGGCCCGCCGGAGAGCCGTGCAGTGTCAAGGTAATCTGACTTCCACTGAAACTCAGGGAACCATTCGTGAGGCTTGCCAGTGCCTGAATCTCTACGCAGGACTGGCCGTTTGCGTCGATCACCGGAGCATGACCTGGATGGCCTTCTACCACGAGGGTTTTGGTCTGCTGGGATTCTGCAGTTCCCGACGTAGCGGCGACGAGCATGATGCAAATCAAATTTACGTAGGATGATTTTCTTCGCATGGCTTCACTCCGGTTCTTATTCCGAGGAAGTCCTCATATTAGTCCGGGGAGTACTGGACGTTAACCGGCAAAAATACCAGTGTTTGTTTGAGGGTTGAGTTCATCGGATGCAGGTGCTCCGCGAAAAAACACAAAAGCAGATCCTTCGACTTCGCTCCGCTCAGGAGGACAATTTTAGGGTGTTTGGGTAGTTCGTATTATTAGGCAGGTAAACTCGCCTGCTGATCCCTTCGTCTATTTCTTTGCATGGAACAAACTGCAGCGAGTGAGCTGACGCAGCTGGCGCGAGAGCAGGCGGTGCTTGGCCTGGCCGATTTTGACGAGGTCGTGCGGCTGTATCGTCCGAGGGTCTTCCGGTTTCTGCTGGCGTCGCTGCGTGACCGCGATGCGGCGGAGAACCTGACGCAGGATTGCTTCCTGAAGGCGTATATGGGGCGGGAACATTTTCGCGGCGACTCGAGCCTGAGCACCTGGCTGATGAAGATTGCCATGAACCTGGTGCGTGACCATCTGCGCAGCAAGCGGCTGCGGTTCTGGACGAAGACGCGGGAATCGGCGCTTGACCCGGTGGATGTGAGCGACTGGGTCCCGGATGGCCGAAGCTCACCTGAGGCCGAGTTGGTTGCGCGGACGCAGGTGGCGCATGTGTGGAAGACGGTGAGTGACCTTCCGGCGAAGCAACGCAGCGTGTTTGTTCTGCGCTTTGTGGAAGAGATGGAGCTGAAAGAGATTGCGGAACTGACGGGGATGAATCCGAGCACCGTGAAGACGCACTTGTACCGCGCGCTGGCGGCGGTGCGGGAAGGAGTGGGTGGCAAGCAATGAACACAGAAAAGATGAAACTCGACGAGCTTTATCCGGAGCGCGATGCGGCAAGCAGACGCGACCTGGAAGTATTGGCGAATTCGATCAGCCAGTTTCGCGCGGCAGTGCATCATATTGCCTCTCAGGGAGAGCCAGCGCAGGTAGCGTGGCAACTGGAGCAGGCGCGGCAGCGAAGACGGTCTGTGCGGCGCCGGTTAGTGCTGGAATGGGCCATGGCTGCGGTGACTGCGATCGTGCTGTGCGCGGCTGCGGTAGTGCCGACGGTCAATTCGCACCGCGAGCATGTGGCGCAATTGCAAGCACAGCGGCAAGCGCAGATTCTGAAGCAGCGCGAGGCGGATTCGGCCCTGCTGGACCAGGTGACAAGCGAGCTTTCCGAGGCGGTCCCGGATTCGATGCAGCCGCTGGCGGAGATGGGTGCGGATCATGTGAGCTATCAGAGTACGGCGGGGGAAACGGAGAAGAACAATGGGAGAAACTAGGAAATCTTTGGGACTGGCGCTGATTTTGGCCGGCTGCCTTGGTGCTCTCGGCGTGTATGGACACGCCGTGGCGCAGGACTGGAAGCCGGGACCACCTCCGATGGAACGCGCGTTTGGCGGCGGCCGGATGCACGGGCGGTGGTGGGACGATCCGGAGACGGCCCAGAAGATTGGGCTGTCGGCCGATCAGCAGAAGAAGATGGACGACATCATGCAGCAGAATCGTCTAAAGCTGATCGATCTGCATGCAGCGCTGGAGAAGCAGGAAACGATCATGCAGCCGCTGATGGAAGCGGATCAGCCGGATGAGACGAAGATCCTGGCGCAGATCGACTCGATTGCGCAGGCCCGGGCAGAGCTGGAAAAGGCGAATGCGCGGATGCTGCTGGGAATTCGGCAGACGCTGACGCCGGACCAGTGGACGAAGCTGAAGGCCATGCGTGATGAGAAGCGAGACGAGCGGAATCGCGACGGACGCGGCATGCGCGGCAGATGGGGCGGTCCCGGCGGTCCGCCGCCTGCGGCCGATGGCGGCAACGGAGGACCTCCGACTCCGCAACCACAGATGGAATAGGTTTTCTGGTTAGAAGGAGCGGCTTATGAGCCGCTCCTTTTTTAGTGTGCTCTTGTTCGTGCTTCTGTCTGCGAGACGCAGGTCCTTCGACGAAGGCTTCTCTTCGAGAAGCCTTCGCTCAGGATGACAAAATTTTGATGAGGCAAGGATTGACGCCCGAAGGGCGGGTGTGCCTGGACGGCCAGTCCCCTTTATAATCGCACGTGCAGATTATGGAGAACTCAACCCACGCTCCGGAGTCTCGCCTGGTGATGGATATTACCGACATCATGGCGATTTTGCCGCACCGCTACCCCCTGCTTCTGATCGATCGGGTGATCGAGATGGAGCGGAAGAAGCGGATTGTCGCTATTAAGAATGTGACGATCAACGAGTCATTTTTTCAGGGACATTTTCCGGATTATCCGATCATGCCCGGCGTGCTTGTGGTGGAAGCCATGGCACAGGCGGGCGGGGCGCTGCTTCTGACGGAGATTCCTGACCGCGATAGCAAGCTGATGGTGTTTACCGGGATTGAGCGGGCGAAGTTTCGGCGCCCGGTGGTGCCTGGGGACCAGTTGCGCATCGAGGTCAATGTCTTGCAGTGGAAGGCGCGCTACGCGCGGCTGGAAGGCAAGGCAACGGTCGACGGCAAGCTGGCATGCGAGGGTACGGTCATGTGCCAGCTTGTTCCGCGGCGCAGGCCGGATACGGCTTCTGCGCAGCTTGAAGATGCGCCTGCGATGACGGCGGTGACTACAGAGTGAATATTCATCCGACGGCGATTGTCTCGGCTGGGGCCGTCATTCCTGAATCATGCACGGTCGGGCCGTATTGCACTGTTGGGCCGGATGTCGAGCTGGGCAAAGACTGCGAACTGGTTTCGCATGTGGTGCTCGACGGACGGCTGAAGGTTGGAGCGCGGAACAGGTTTTATTCCTTTGCCTGCGTGGGTGTTGCGCCGCAGGACCTGAAATACAAAGGCGAGCCTACTGGCGCGGTGCTGGGCGATGACAACGTCATCCGTGAAGCTGTGACCATTTCGCGCGGAACTGCTGGCGGCGGCGGCACAACACGCGTGGGCAGCGGCTGCCTGATTATGGCGTACGTGCATATCGGGCACGACAGCGTGGTGGGCGACGGGTGCATTCTGGCGAATGCTGCTACGCTGGCGGGCCATGTGATTGTCGAGGATTTCGCTACTGTCGGCGCGCTGAACCAGGTTCACCAGTTTTGCCGGATCGGGAAGTATGCGTATACGGGTGGCGGGACGACGGTGGTGCAGGATGTGCTGCCGTTCTCGCTGACTTCGGCGAAGCGCGAGACGCATGCTTACGGGCTGAACAAAGTCGGGCTGGAGCGCAAGGGGTTTGATAGCACGCGGTTGCGGGCGCTGCAGCGTGCTTATCGGCATTTGCTGGCGGGGAAGATGAATACTTCGCAGGCTCTGGAAAAGATCAAGTCCGAGGGAGCCACGAGCGAAGATGTGGTGTATCTAGTGGAGTTTATTGAGAAATCGGAGCGCGGGCTCCACAAGTAATTCGCAGCAGGACAAAATGCCCGTACGGATTGCTCTTCTCAAATAGCTTCATCTCCAGCTATTCGCCGTCTTGCAAGAAAGCCGTCGATTGCAAACGGTCCTGAGCCTGCGAGGACGAGCGTTGTTAATGCGGCGAGATACAGGAGATCGCACTCATATCCCGGCGGACCGAATATTGCTCCCCCGGGTGTTACCGCCAAAATCTTGATGGAACTGAAGCCGTAACGCAAATGAACCGTGAACATGGCCGTTAATAAGACCACTGCCATTGGCACACTAGCGATGCGAACGAATGCCCCAAGCAGCACGGCCAAACCGCCGAACAGTTCAACCAGGATAGTTAACCATGCCATGAGGTGGGGAGCAGGAACGTTTAACGCATGCAGGATAGATGCAAACCCATCAGGACCCTTGAGCAGCTTGGAGTAGCCGTGTTCGATGAAGCCATAGCCCACGATAAAGCGCAATGCGATAGGTGCCCACGAAGAAGATTGAAGTCGGTTAAACATAGCTGGGGAAAAAACCTCATGGTTGCTCGAAAGTAAGGATCTGTGATGGCATTGAGCGAATACTGTGTCGTTTATTCGACCCGGTTTTTGGGCATGGGGTTACAAGGAAAATATGGCGGTATCTGGATGGAGTATTGATTGAATACGCTCGGATTGATTGCCGGGAATGGGCGTTTTCCTTTTCTGCTGTTGGATGCGGCGCGCGCACATGGGCTTGAGGTTGTTGTTGCGGCGATCAAGGAAGAGACTGATCCGGAAATGGATGCGCGTGCGGCTGCGGATTCTGGCGTGCGCGTCTATTGGCTTTCACTGGGTGAGTTGTCGAAGCTGATCGAGACGTTTCAGAAAGAAAATGTCACACGCGCGGTGATGGCTGGGCAGGTAAAGCACAAGCAGATTTTTTCGAGCATCCGGCCTGACTGGAGACTGGCAAAGCTGCTGCTTTCTCTGCGCACCAGGAATACAGACATGCTGCTGGGCGCTGTGGCTAAGGTTCTGGGCGATGAGGGCATTGAACTGATTTCGTCTACAGCATACTTGGAACCGCTTTTGGCGCAGGCCGGAGTGCTGACCGAGCGCGTGCCTTCCGAGCAGGAGCAGAGTGATATTGATTACGGACGTGAAGTAGCGATGGCGGTCGCCGGATATGACATTGGGCAGACGGTAGTTGTCGCGAGCCAGGCGTGCGTTGCGGTTGAGGCGATGGAGGGGACAGACGCGGCCATCGAACGCGCGGGGACGATCATGAAGACTCTGGCCGAGGAAGGCGATGCTTCAACGCTGGACCGCCGCCTGACGGTAGTGAAGGTTGCCAAGCCGAACCAGGACATGCGCTTCGATGTGCCGGTGATTGGGCTGAAGACGATTGAGGCCATGGAGCGGGCAAATGCGACTTGTCTGGCGATTGAGGCTGGGCGGACGCTGATTTTTGACAGGAGTACAGTTCTTTTGCGCGCCAACACAGCGAAGATTGCGATTGTGGCGGTGGAGCGGGGATAATAAAAGCGCCCGAAAAGGAGGGCCAATCGCCGTGTCAAAGATTTGGATCGCATTGCTTGGGGTTGTTGTCGTTGTCGGATTGGGCGTGTTTGCTGTTCGCGGCTTCGCAGCCGACGAGTCGGCGATGCCGCAGGTGGGCCAAATGGCCCCCAACTTCACATTGAACTCGCAGGAAGGCAAGCCGGTGAGCCTCGACAGCTTTCGCGGCAAGTGGGTGGTGCTCTATTTCTACCCGAAGGACATGACTACGGGCTGCACGATTGAGGCACACGCTTTCCAGCGCGACCAGGAAAAGTACCAGAAGGTGAACGCGGTGATCGTGGGCGTGAGCGTGGACTCAGTCGACAGCCACAAGGAATTCTGCGCGAAGGATGGTCTCAACTTCACGCTGTTGAGCGATGAGGAAAAGAAGGTGGTAGCGGAATACGGATCGCTGGGCAGCTATGCCGGCTTTAAGATCGCGAACCGAAATACATTTCTCATCGATCCGCAGGGAAAAATTGTGAAGGTCTGGACGAAGGTCGATCCTTCGCACCACAGTGAAGAAGTGCTGACAGCGCTGAACGAGGCCGAGGGGCAACACTAACCAGTATGATGAACCAAACAGCGAAGGATTTTTTGGCGGGTTGCGAAGCAATCCGCCATTCGCTTTTACAGGTGCCGGAAGAGATTGCCGCCCTACCATGGCGCGATGGCGGATGGACGCGCAAGCAGGTGCTGGGACACATGATCGATTCAGCCGCTAATAACCATCAGCGCTTCGTACGCGCGTCGCTTGATGGCAGCTATGCCGGTCCCTTCTATGCACAGGAGGGCTGGGTTGCAGCGCACGGCTATAACGAGACACCGTGGCCGACGCTGATTGCATGGTGGCAGACCTATCACGAGATGCTGAAAGCTGTAGTTGAACGCATTCCTGAGGACAGGCTGGACGCAGAATGCCGCGTTGGAGACGACGAGCAGGTGACGCTGCGTTTCCTGATCGAGGACTATATCGTCCACCAGCGGCATCATCTGGCGCAGTTACTATGCCCGTCCTAAAAGGAGTCGTTGTTTCCGGGATGGGAAATTTCTCGTACTGGCTGGAAAAGCTGGAAGTTTTCTATACCCAGAAGACAGGCTTGCGACTCTTTCCGGGTACGCTGAATCTGCGGCTGCCTGAGCCCTATTCCCTACCCGAAGAAGTGATTCGTCTGGAGAAAGAAGAGTACGGCGGGACGGTTTCCGTCAACATTGTGCCTTGTACCATCCTCGGCCGCCGTGCATTTCTCCTCCGTACAGATGCAAACGAAGCTGGAATCGGACATCATCCTAAAAACATCGTTGAGATTGCGACGGATATTAAGCTGCGTGATGCCTATGGTCTCCGTGATGGAGATGAAGTTGAGGTGCAGTTGTAGCCGGGAGGCTCGCGTATGGATGCAAAAAAGCCCGGCTATGAGCCGGGCTCTTTTGCTTGCCTGAGAATTACACGATTACTTCTTCTTGGCCGCTTTCTTGGCTGCCTTTTTCGCAGGGGCCTTCTTTGTTGCCTTCTTCGCTGCTTTCTTTGCAGGGGCCTTCTTCGCCGCTGCCTTCTTTGCTGCCTTCTTTACTGCCAATTTAGTACCTCGTTTGGTTGATTTTTTACCGCTGGCGCTCTTCTTCTTACTGGCCACAGATTTCTTTGTGGCTTTACCGCCGCTACGAGCGCCCTTACTGCTGGTCTTAGCGGCAGATTTCTTAGCGGCCTTTTTGGCTGGAGCTTTTTTCGCCGCCTTCTTAGCGGCTTTTTTGACAGGCGCTTTTTTGGCTGCTTTCTTGGCAACCTTCTTTGCGTGTGCCTTCTTCTTCGGGGCGGCTTTTTTCGCCGCCTTTGGCGGAGCCGCAGGCTGCGCCACAATTACTTCTTCGGCGACAATCGCGGGTTCTTCAAAGACTCCCGGTTTTTCTTCGTCGAGATCTTCGATGTCGTCGTCGTCGGAAGAGACAGAGACGGTTACTTCTTCCTCTTCCTCGTCTTCTCCGAAGCCGTCTTCCACTTCTTCCGAGTAGTCGTCGGTTTCAGGTTCGAATTCACCGTCATTCTGCGCGTAAAGTTTGCGATCGTCCTGCATGAAAATGCCCTCCGGCTTCGGCGCCTGTTTTCCGTTCTATCACAGAGTGAAATGCTCTGCGGCGCGGATTATAGCAACAGCATGCAACGGCTTGCCAATGAACGCAAGTATATAGTGGTTCTCACTCGTCCGTTTTTTTCCCCTTCGGCAATGCGGTGTGTGCCGCGGCCTTTGGCTCAGCATGCACCTGTCCATGATGAGATGCAGCCTGCGAACTGCGGGCTGTCGTTTTTCCATGCCGGGACCGCGAGGTTGAAATCCGCGCCGGCTCGCTGACATAGAGCTTATGGCCTGGCGCAATCGCATCGCCGCTGAGGTGGTTCCAGCGACGCAGCTGTTCTACGGTGACTCCAAAGCGATCAGCCACAGTGACCAGGGTATCGCCGTGCCGAACTTTGTAGGTGCTGTTGCGTGCCGATGACGTTACAGCTGAAGGCGCGACAGGAATGACCAGCGAATCGACTCCGCCAAGGTCAGCGGAAGTGGAACTCAGCTGGTTGACGAAGGCGATTTCCGAGGCAGAGACGTGATACTGGTGGGCCAAGTCTTCCAGAGACTCGCTGGACGAGAGGATATGAAACCGCCAGTAACGTCGCTTGTCTTCAGGAATTTCGGCGATGCGCTTTTCGTAGAGATCCTTTGTCCCCTTAGGCAGGTGCAGGTCGAATGGTTCGTCAGGCGGCGTGCTCATGCGCAGCAGGCTGGGGTTTAGAGATTCAATTTCCTGGAGGGGGGCGTCAACCACATCCGCCACGAGCCGGAGATCGACGGCATTGTTCGTTGTTACGGTATCAGTGACCAGCGGAGGATCAGGCACCAGGTCCGTGAGCCCATACTGCTTCGGGTTCTTCGCCATGATAGTGACGGCCAGGATGATGGGGACGTAGTTCTTTGTTTCCTGGGGAAGGTTGTTGCGGCGGTACAACTCCCAGAAGTCAGCATAACCGGTACGCTCGACGGCGCGCTGAATGTTGCCTGCTCCCCAGTCATAGGAGGCCATTGCCAGATACCAGTCGCCCAACTGGTCGTAGAGATACTTGATGTACTTCGCGTAGGCGCGCGTAGCTTTTTCCGGATCGAAGCGGTCGTCGAACCAGGCGCTGCGCTCGGGAGCAAAGGCATCGCCGGGCATAAATTGCCACATGCCGCCGGCCCGCGAGCGTGGATTGACTGCCTGCGGGCGGAAGCCTGACTCGGCGACGGCCTGATAGATAAGGTCCTGCGGCACACCTTCTTCCTTGAGCACGCGCTCGATCATGTCCTTGTAGCGGCCCGCGCGCGTGAGCGAGTTGACGATGGTGTTGTGTCCCTTGACGGTGTTGGTGAAGAAGTTGATATAGCCGGCGACGTAGTCGTTCATGACGAGCGGCAGGTCGGACTGCGTAGTTTTCAATTCCGCTTCCGCCTGTGCCCTGACCGTCGGGTCGACGGGGAAAGTGACATCGTTGGCGATGTCGACAGGCGCGTCTTCAGGATGCTGCTGCGCCGTCTGGATACCCTTTTCCTGAACCGCGTCCAGC
Source organism: Alloacidobacterium sp. (assembly GCF_035631355.1). Lineage (NCBI taxonomy): Bacteria > Pseudomonadati > Acidobacteriota > Terriglobia > Terriglobales > Acidobacteriaceae > Alloacidobacterium > Alloacidobacterium sp. The sequence continues at coordinate 2,147 of NZ_DASQIX010000025.1, read as the reverse complement.
TCGAGCGTGTTGACGGCGTCGACGATGTGGTCGAATTCCTCGCTGATGGCGGTGTCGTTCTTGATGTCGATACCGCTGCGCAGCATCATGTCGATGGCATAGTTGAAGTTGGATCGCGCCGCATCAATGTGGCCGTCGCGGTAATTACTGAGGCCGGTCTGATAAGCGTGTTCTACGCTGTCGATGAGCGATTGGTCGCGCGACGATATCGCCTGAGGAGAAGGCGCGGTTTTCTGCGGAGCCGCTGTGGGTTGCCCCTGCTGTGCGGCGCCGGGGACAACCGGGGAAGCCTGGCCTTCAGCGCTCGCGCTGCAGCACAGGAGAGATGCGATGGCCGCAACGATAGCGGCGCCTGAAAGTTTGGCAACAACCATGCAGATACTGCTTTATTGTATGGGTTGCGAGCGCTTGCTTGCCATAGTTGGATGCGATAATAGAGCAAGTAGGTCTGGGACGTTTCCTTCCACCTCGCGCTTTTTTCTCATGGACAGTAAGCTTATCCGCAACTTCGCGATCATCGCGCATATCGACCACGGCAAATCTACGCTCTCCGACCGTTTGCTGGAGCTAACCGGCTCTTTGTCTGCGCGCGAAATGCAGGCACAGGTGCTCGACGCGATGGACCTTGAACGCGAGCGCGGCATTACCATCAAGGCCCACGCTGTGCGCATGATGTATCCGGCGAAAGATGGCAAGACGTATCAACTGAACCTGATCGATACGCCGGGGCATGTGGATTTCTCCTATGAAGTGTCGCGCTCGCTGTCTTCGTGTGAAGGAGCGCTGCTGGTGGTGGATGCCTCGCAGGGCGTTGAGGCGCAGACCTTGGCGAATGCGTATCTGGCCATCAATCACGGGCTCGAGATTATTTCCGTCATCAACAAGATCGATCTGCCGAGCGCCGATATTCCGCGCACGCAGGAGATGATTGAGCAGGCTGTGGGTCTCGATGCTACGGACGCGATTCCGGTAAGCGCGAAGACCGGGCAGGGAGTGCCGGACATTCTTGAAGCCATCGTGCACAGGCTGTCTCCGCCGACGGGCGATGCGAGTGCTCCACTGCAGGCGCTGATTTTCGATTCGTGGTTCGACGCCTATCGCGGCGTGATTGTGCTGGCGCGTATCGTAAACGGCACGCTGAAGAAAGGCGCTAAGATCCGGTTGATGTCGAATGGCAAGGTCTTCGATGTGGAATCGCTGGGCGTGCTGACGCCGAAGCCGGTTGAGATTGACGAGCTGACGGCCGGCGAAGTAGGTTTTTTTGTGGCGACGATCAAGAATGTCGCCGACACTAAAATTGGCGATACGGTCACGGAAGATAATCGCCCCGCTGCCGCCCCGCTGCCCGGATTTGAAGACATCAAGTCGATGGTCTTTGCCGGACTTTACACTGTTGACTCGCACGAACACACGTTATTGCGTGACGCACTAGAAAAGCTGCGGCTGAATGATTCGTCCTTCCGCTTTGAGCCGGAGAGTTCGGCGGCGCTGGGCTTCGGCTTTCGCTGCGGCTTTCTTGGCCTGCTGCACATGGAAATCATTCAGGAGCGGCTGGAGCGTGAGTTCGGGCTTGATCTGATCACTACGGCTCCGGGGGTGCGTTACAAGATTACAAAGACTGACGACGAGGTGATCGAGGTCGACAATCCCTCAAAATGGCTGCCGCAGAGCGAAATCGCCAAAGTTGAGGAGCCGGTGATTCTCGCGACGATTCTCAGCAATGAAGAATTTGTCGGTGGAATTCTGGCACTGGTCGAAGAGAAGCGTGGCAAACAGAAGAGCTTCGAATACGTAAGCTCGACGCGAGTCATGTTGCAATACGAGCTGCCGCTGAATGAAATTGTGCTTGATTTTTACGACCGGCTGAAGTCGGTCTCGCGGGGATACGCCTCTCTTGACTACCACTTGGCGGGATATTGGGAATCGCCGATGGTGAAGCTCGACATTCTTGTGGCCGGCGATCCGGTGGACGCATTGTCCATCATCGTGCATCGCGACTTCGCCTACGAACGCGGACGCGCGCTGGTTTCGAAAATGCGCGAGTTAATACCGCGACAGATGTTTGAGGTCGCCATACAGGCATCGATCGGCGCCAAGATTATCGCCCGCGAGACAGTTGCCGCAATTCGCAAGAACGTTCTGGCCAA
>NZ_DASQIX010000024.1:0-53451 GCF_035631355.1 Alloacidobacterium sp. | reverse complement strand
GCAGATGGTTCCGGAAGCTGAATATCATACCGAAGCTCGAGTCATTGGACTTCGTCAGACCGGTGCATCACCCAGCGCAGGGCCGCTTGCTGTATTATGCGCGGGCACCAGCGATATTCCTGTTGCTGAGGAGGCTGCGGTCGCTGCCGAGTATCTCGGCGTCAAAGTCGAGCGTGTCTACGATGTTGGCGTCGCCGGGTTGCACCGTCTGCTCGCGCAAAGTGAAACGCTCAGAGCATCCCGCGCTGTCATCGTTTGCGCAGGCATGGAAGGAGCATTGCCTAGCGTTGTCGGCGGTCTCGTTGCCGCTCCGGTGATTGCCGTGCCCACAAGTGTTGGCTACGGTGCCGCGTTTGGCGGCCTTACCGCGCTGCTGGGCATGCTCAATTCCTGCGCTCCCAATGTTGCCGTGGTGAACATCGACAATGGTTTTGGCGCGGCTTATGTCGCGGCCATGATGTTGCGTTCAGTCGGAAGAGAAACCGCCAAAATTCAGATGCAAGCCTCCGAAGGCGACTGATACACTCCAAGAATTGTCATCCTAAGCGAAGCGGAAGGACCCGCACGCATCAAATGCGTGCGCCTTTTGCCTTGCGGAGCGAGGCCCATTCTCTTTAGTAGACGTACGAAAAATGGTGCCTTATTTATAGAACCTTACGGTTGGAAGACGATCCGCGTGTCCCGCTCCGGGTTGTTCCAGGCGGATTCGATATCGCAAAGCGGTACCGTCTTCAAATTCACCTGGAACGGACTTTTTGCAGCGACTTCAAAGAATTCGCGTACTGCTTGGAAAATTTCGTCCAGGGATGCGCTGCCGAAGCCGCTTCCCAATAGCTCCAACCCCGAACTGCGCAGCGTCGCAGCAGGCAGAGTGATGGTCGACGCGGCGCTGTTTCCAATTTGAATAAAGCGGATACGCGCCGAGGCGTGCTTTAGTCCTTTCTGCGCGATGGCTGCAAGCACGGCTTCAGCCGGAGCGCCCCACACATAATCAAGCACCACATCCACACCATTCTCGGCGATTTCGTCGCGGAAAGCGGAGACGAGCGCGTCGTGATCCTGGGTGAGAGAGATGGTTGCGTCTGCGCCCAGGCTTTGCAGCTTTTCGAGGGCTTGCGGATTGCGTCCGGCGGCTACTATGCGACGCGCTCCGAGGCATTTGGCGATCTGGACGGAGAGCTTGCCAGCAATTCCTGTCGCGCCCAAAATCAGGACGCTTTCTCCCGCTGCGAATTTTGCTCGCGCTTTGAGCGCGGCCCAGGAGGACATGCCGGGATTCGCGATTCCAGCCGCAGTGACTTCGTCGAGGCCGTCAGGAATTTTTATGTACATGCCTTTGGTGGTGACGGCTTTTTCGGCGAAGGTGCCGTAGGGCGGCCGGGCTGTTCCGAAGAAGATGCGCGTGCCGTCTTCGAGGCGTCCCGCTCCATCGACGCCGGGGATGAAGGGCAGTGCTTCCGCGCTTGCGTAATGCTTCCCGCTCGCCAACGCTCGTACAATGGGGTGCAATCCGGCAGCGGCGACTTTTGCGATCAGCTCGCCTTCGGATGGCTGTGGGTCGGCGAAGGTAGAGTAGCTGGGTGGCGTGGAGAAGGACCTAATAACGGCTGCATTCATTAAATTCTCCTTAACATCGTTAAATAACTTAACATTGTTAAGGAAAAATTGTCAAAAAGAATTTTGCATGCCACTAGACCGAACCATTGTGATTGATTCCGCCCTGAAGTTGCTCGATGAAGTGGGGCTTGAAGGTCTCACGCTACGCCGTCTGGCTGCCGTCTTGGACGTACAGGCTCCAGCTATCTATTGGCATTTCAAAAACAAGCAGGAACTGCTGGACGAAATGGCCACCACGGCACTCATGCGGGGCCTGAAGGAGATGTCATGGTCTACGCGGACGAGATGGGAGAAATGGGGCCTAGCGTACGGCCGGAATCTGCGACGTATCTTTCTTACTTATCGAGATGGCGCACGTATGATTAGCGGCACGCGCCTGACAGACACTTCACTTTACAAGCCCATGGAGGGGGCCCTAGGCAGGCTTGCCGAAATGGGTTATTCAAACTATCAGGCTGTGGTTGCTCTTTCCACGATCTACAGTTATGTGGTTGGGTTTGTCATTGAAGAACAGGCTGCCGCTGGAGACGCATTCTTTGAGCTTGAAGCGCGGAATGCTCGAATTGATCCTGCGCAGCCTTTGGCCCGCGAAGCTGGCAAATATATTTTCACTCAGTATGATCGCCGCTTTATGGATGGCCTCAGAATCATCATCGCTGGCCTAGCTGCGACTCGAAAGCAGCCTAAATAGGCAGAAGCCAGTCAAGCCTTGCTCATGGCTTCAGCCGCGATTTTGCGAAGGTCGGGGAGGACGTCGCCGAGGGCGGCGGGGTCGGAATTGCGCTTTCCAAGTGCAAAATAAAGCCGCTTATTGTGCGCAAAAAGGCGGTTATATGTCGCATTTGCTGCCGGATTTGGTGCAAAAGTTTTGTATTTGAGGCACATTTTGTCCTGTGCTTCTTCGACTGAGGCAAATGTCTTTGCCGCCAGCAGGGCGAAGATGCCGGAGCCGAGGCTGGTGGGGATTCCGGCGGGGACGAGGACGGGTTTGCCGAGGACGTCGGCGTAGACCTGATTGAGGACCTGGTTGTTCTGTGGGATGCCTCCGGCGTTGATGACGCGGTCGACGGGGACGCCGTATTCGGCCATGCGCTCGAGGATGATGCGGGTGTGGAAGGCTGTGCCTTCGATGGCGGCGAAGAGCTCATCCTGCGCGGTGTGGATGAGGTTCCAGCCGAGGGTGACGCCGCCGAGCTCGGAATTGACGAGGACGGTGCGGTCGCCGTTGTCCCAACTGAGGCGGAGGAGGCCGGTTTGTCCGGCGCGGTAGGTTTCCAAGCCTTTCGATAATTCCGACACTTTGTGTCCGGCGCGGCGGGCTATGGCTTCGAAGATGTCTCCGGTTGCGGAGAGGCCGGCTTCGACACCGGTGTAGGTGGGGTGGACGCTGCCGGGGACGACTCCGCAGACGCCGGGGACGAGGGTTGGTTTCTTTTGTATGGCGATGATGCAGGTGGATGTGCCGACGACATTTACGACGTCGCCTTCGCGGCAGCCTGCGCCGATGGCGTCCCAGTGCGCGTCGAATGCGCCGACGGGGATGGGAATTCCGGCGCGGAGACCCAGGGCCTCGGCCCATTTGGGTGCGAGGTGTCCGGCGAGGTTGTCCGAGGTTTCGTAGCTGCCTGAGAGCTTGGCGCGGATGCCGTCGAAGAGCGGGTCGAGCTTGGAGAGGAAGGCTTGTGCGGGCAGGCCGTCCCACTTGGGGTTCCACATCCACTTGTGACCCATGGCGCAGACGCTGCGCTTGACCTGCGCTGCGTCGGCGATGCCGCAGAGAGTGGCGGCGACCATGTCACAGTGTTCGAAGGCGGTGACGAAGCGGCTGCGCTTGTCGGGATTGTGGCGGAGCCAGTGGAGGAGCTTGGCGAAGCCCCATTCGTGGGAGTACACGCCGCCGCACCATTCGATGGCTTCGAGGTGCTCGCGGTGGGCGAGTTCGGTGATCTGCTGCGCTTCTTCTTTGGCGCGGTGATCGCACCAGAGGTAGTAGTCATCGAGCGGCTGGAGGTTTTCTCCGACGGGGATGACGCTGGAGCCGGTGGTGTCGAGCGCCATGGCTTCGATCTGGTTGCCGTCGATGCCCGCGTCTTTGATGGCCTGGCGCTTGGCTTTGACGAGTGCGTCCATCTGGTCCTCATGGGACTGCGTGGCGTAGTCGGGGTCTTCGCGCTTGCGGTGAAGCGGGTATTCGGCGCTGGCGGTTGAGAGGCGGCCTTTTTCGCTGTCGAGGAGGGTGACGCGAACGCTGAGTGTTCCGAAATCTACGCCTGCTACTGTGGGCATTGTTACCTCAGGGGTTGAAATCCCTTTTTATCACGGTGCTCGGGGCGTGAGGGTGAGATGAGCCGCTGATCATAAAGTTGATGGCTTCCCACCCTAACGCAAAATGCGCGATAGGATGGGGCACCCGTAGTTGTGAGGCTCGTCAGCAAAAAAGCAGATCCTTCGACGCTTTGCTCCTCAGGATGACAGCAGGGAGAAGTTAAGCGTTGGGGTTGTCGTGGTAGTGCATGTCCCAGTTAAGGTAGCGCGTGGCGGCTTCGTAAACCGGGCTGGCGACGGTTGAGAAGTTGCCGGCGACGTGGTGCTCGAATCCCTTTTCGCAGATGAAGCGCAGGAGCCTCTGCATGTTGGGAATTTTTACGACGCCCGCGCCCCCGAAGGTTTCAAGAGGATCGTTGGTGAATTCGCCTTCGCCGACATAGCCGCGGATTTTTCCGTGGAAATCATCGGTTGAGAAGCGGAGATAGCTCATGGCTCCGGCTTTGACGCGGCCAACGCAGGTGCCGAAAGTGTTCTCCTTGCCGACGGTCCCGGCGATGATCTCCTGGAAATCCATCCTGACGTCGGCGAAGAAGTGTTTGGGCAGGTTAGAGCAGTGGAAGCAGACGGCCTTATTGGGATCGTCGCCGTAGTTGTTGTTCCAGTCGAGCAATGCGCTTGGGGTCTGCGACGCGAGCGCGAGGCCATACATGCTGAGGACGCCGACCACGTCGGTTTCGCAGGCGCTGGAGAACAGGTTCTCGCTCATCATGCTCATGACGGTGCAGGGCACGACGCCGAAGTATTCTTCGAGCGATGTCCAGCACTGGATGGCGCTGATGGTGCAGTAGGTTTCCTTCATCCAGCCATCGATGACCGCGCCGAGTTTGGCCATCTTTAGAAGGGCTTCATTTGGGATACCGGTTGTAGACACATAGGACTTGATGGCCGAGAGCTTGGATTGCGCAGCATCGTCAGTGTCCTTCATGCGGTTGATGCGGCCCATGATTTCGGAGAGATCGAGGGTTTCGACGGAGATGCCGTTGAGTTCGAGAAGCTTTTCACTGTAGCGGACGGTATTGAAGGCCGCGGGACGCGCGCCGATGGCGCCGATGCGGAGATTGTGAAAGCCGTTGACGACACGGCAGACGGCGGCGAACCAGGCTAGGTCTTTCCTGAAGGCCTCGGAGCTGGGCGAGACGGTGTGCAGCGCTGTCAGCGAGTAGGGGATGCCGTACTGCATGAGGTTGTTGCAGGCGGACATCTTGCCGCAGAAGCTGTCGCGGCGGTTGGCGATCTTCATGATGTCGGCGCGGTCGGGCGTGGCCTGCACGAGCACCGGGACTTTAAGCCCGGAGAGACGGATGGCGTCGACGATGGCGCGCTCTTCGCCGAAGTTGGGCAGCGTAACGATGATGCCGTCGATTTCTTCGCGATGTTTCTTGAACAGCTCGGCGCAGTGGCGGGCGTCGTCGGGTGTCTGGACGGCTCCGTGCTGCGTTTGCTCGGGCGACAGCACGATGCTCTTGTAGCCGTCGGCGTCGAGGGCCTTGATCATCTCTTCGCGGCCTTCTTTTGCGAGGTGATGAGGGAAGAATCCGCGGCTGCCTACGATGACTCCGAATGTGAGTTGCTTTTTCATCTCGTTCCTTTAAGTTTTCCTTAATTCTTTGCTGCAAAACCCACATCTCTTCGAGATGTGGGGCACCCGCACCCGTTATTTTCGGACACGCGGCCAGAAGTGGATTGTGTAGACCAGGCCGGCAATGGCCATCATGCCGCCCCACCATAATGATGCGTGCAAATTGAACAAGACCGGCGGATGCAGAGGCGGATGAGCGAGCTCCCAGAAGCCTTCCGCTGTAATGATGACGCCGTAGATGAGGAAGAGGACGCCCGCGAAAAACCAGATCGACATTGCTTCGCGCATTGTTGTGATCTCTCCTTACCAGAATATGACGTTGAGGATGACGAAGATGACAGCGATGACGCTGGCCCAGATAATCGGCTTCTGATACCAGTGGTCGTCGTGCTCTTCGGGAATTTTCGATGCACCGTAGACCAGACCTTCTAGCTCGGCTTCGGGCTTGGGCTTGGTCGCGTAGCTGACAATCACGGTCACAATGACGCAGACAAGCCACGACCAGAGGGCGCGGTACATGTCTTCGGCCATGGTTTTGGCATCCGGCGAAAGCGCGACGTAGCGCAGGGCCGACGGATCGTGATGCACCCATGCCCAGAGGCCGATGGCGGTACACGTCCCCGCCAGCAGACCCCAGAATCCGGCGGCTTTGGTGGCGCGCTTCCATAACATACCGAGAATGACGGTGCCGAAGAGCGGCGCGATGAAGAAGCTGAAGAGTGCCTGCACGTAGTCCATGATGCTGGCCGCGTGCTGTACCAGATACGCGGTGCCGACGGAGATGAGCACGCCGATAAAGGTGCACCAGCGGCCCATGGAGACGTAGTGCTGGTCGGTGGCCTTCTTATTGAGGAATGCGCCGTAGATGTCGTAGGTCCATACCGTGGAAAAGGCGCTGACGTTGCCTGCCATGCCGGACATGAAGCCGGCGATGAGCGCGGTGACGCCGAGGCCGAGGAGTCCAGGGCTGCAGTAGCGGACGAGCATGAGCGGAAGGACTTCGTTATAGCTGTGCTGTCCGGTGGCAAGCGCCTCGGGTGCTCCAACAAGGTGGAAAGGCAGGACGGAGAGAGCAAGCAGGCCGGGCAGGATGACGATGAAGGGCACGGCCATTTTGAATCCAGCGCCGATGATGGGGGCCATGCGGGCGGCGCGCAGATTGTGCGCGGAGAGTACGCGCTGGACGACGAGGAAGTCGGTCGTCCAGTACCCGAAGCTGATGACAAGGCCGAGGCCGAAGACAATGCCCGTCCAGTGGATACCCATGGGGTTGTCGTGGAAATGGCCGAGCGTGCTCCACATGTGAACGTATTCAGCGGAACCGAGTCGATGCAGAATTTGTTCGCGTAGGTTGGTCCAGCCGCCGACTTCGACGAGTCCGAGGATAGGCACGAGCAGCGCGCCAAGCCAGATGAGAAGGAACTGCAGGACTTCGTTGAAGATCGCTGAACGAAGCCCACCAAGAGCAACATATAAAGCAACAGTGATAGATGAGACCCAGATGCTGAAATTGAGGTTCCAGCCGAGGACGACCTTCATGACGATGGCCATCGAATACATATTTATGCCGCTCATGAGCACAGTCATGAAAGCGAAACTGATGGCTGAGAGAGCGCGTGCGCCGTCGCCGTAGCGCAGATGCAGATAGCCGGGGACGGAGTGGGTCTTTGAGATGTAGTAGAAGGGCATCATGACGATGCCTAGGAAGAGCATGGCGGGGATGGCGCCGATCCAATACCAGTGCGTGGCGAGGATGCCGTACTGGTAGGCGGAGCCGGCCCAGCCCATCAACTCAAGCGAGCCGAGGTTGGCAGAGACGAAGCTGAGGCCAGCGATCCATGCGGTCATTTCGCGCCCGGCCATGAAGAACTCTTCGCTGGTGTTGGTAGAGCCTTTCAGGTAGAAGCCGATGAAGATGACGATGGCGAAGTAGACCGCGATGACAAGGATGTCGACCCCGTTGAGATGGGCGAGCGACTTGCCCGGGGTCTGAAAAAAGGCGAGAGCCGGGGGATGGTTGAAGAGTCGGTGGGCGTGTTCAAAGGGCATGATCTTGATTGCCTCGGCTAGGGTGACGGTGATTGCTCATATACGCTTGCGCGAAATTCAAATTGTGCGGCCTGCGATGCGTGAAAGTCTTCAACTTTTTTGTCCGTAGGTTGCACGAGCGCCATGTTTGCGGAAATAGTGGCGATCGAGCAGCGTCTGGGACACGCCTTTGCATTCGGGGTTGAGGGTTGTGGTGTAAAAGGCCATGCGGGCGACGGATTCGAGGACAACGGCGTTGTGCGCAGCGTCTGCCGGTGTTTTGCCCCAGCAGAATGGAGCGTGTCCGGCTACGAGCACAGCGGGCACGGCATCGGGGTCGAGATTATGGAATCGGCGGACGATGGCCAGACCGGTGTTGTGGACGTAGTCGCCGTTGATGTCGTCGGCGGAGAGTTCTTCTGTGACAGGAACGGGGCCGTAGAAATAGTCGGCGTGGGTGGTACCGTAGGCGGGAATGCTGCGTCCGGCCTGGGCCCAGGCGGTGGCGTATTCAGAATGCGTATGCACGACTGCGCCGATGGTCGGGAACTCGCGGTAGAGGAGCAGATGCGTGGCGAGGTCGGATGACGGGCGGAGATCACCTTCGACGATTTTGCCATCGAGATCGGTGATGACCATGTGTTCTGTCTGCATGGACTCATAGGGGACGCCGCTGGGCTTGATGGCGACGAGGCCGGTCTGGCGGTCGATGCCGCTGACGTTTCCGAAGGTGAAGAGAACCAGGCCGCGGCGGACCAATTCGAGGTTGGCCTCAAGAACCTGGGCGCGGAGATCGTCAAGCATGGGTATTCTGCCTTATCGCGGAAATGGGGAAAAGTATGCTTCCGATATCTTACTAAAGCGATTTATGAAATAGCTCTTTCCGATATTTTCTTAGTAAATGGATTTTCTAGCAAACGTTTACTAGCGCTTTGACCTTACGCAATTTACACTTGCCAAGTCAAGCGGATGGCCGCTTTATCCATGGTTAAGAAAAGACCGAGACAAAAGAAAGGCGACAAGAAGCGGCTGGACATACGCGATGTCGCCAAGCACGCGCGTGTGTCCATCGCTACGGTTTCCCGCACCATCAACCGTGTGCCGACGGTGGATAAGGAACTGGCCAAGCGTGTCTGGAAGTCGATTGAGGAGCTGAATTATTTTCCGAACACGCAGGCGCGGGCGCTGGTTTCAGGGCGCAGCCGGCTCTTCGGGCTGCTGATTTCGGAGATCACGAACCCCTTTTTCCCGGAATTGATTCAGGGATTTGAGGACATCGCGATTGAGAATAACTACGAAATCCTCATCGGCTCGACGAACTACGATCCGGAGCGCATGGAGATCTGTATCCGTCGCATGATCGAGCGAAACGTGGAAGGCGTGGCGGTGATGACGTTCGGCATTGAAGGGCCGCTGCTGGAGGAACTGGTTTCGCGGAATATCCCAATGGTATTTGTGGATGCCGCGCCACCGAGCGAGAACGTGAGCACACTGGCGGTGGATTACCATCACGGGATTCGGGAGGGCGTGCAGCACCTGGGCGCGCTGGGCCACCGCAGACTGGGGTTCATCAGCGGGCCGATACAGCAGAGAAGCTGCCAGCTTCGCAAGGAGGCGTTTCTGAGTTCGGCGGCGGAGATTGGCGTGCAGCCCATGCCGGAATGGCTGGTGGAAGGCGACCATACGCTCGAAGGCGGCATGGAAGCGATGGGGCAGATCCTGCGCGGCAGGGAATTGCCTACCGCGGTGATGTGTTCCAATGATATGACCGCAATAGGCGCACTGCGGGTGCTGGCGAACAGGGGGCTGCGGGTCCCCGATGACATATCGGTGATTGGGTTTGACGATATTCATCTTGCCGAGTTTGTGTATCCTCCGCTGACTACGGTCCGGATGGCGCGCAACGATCTGGCACGGGCAGCATTCAGCGCATTGCGTTCTCATGTGGAGCCCGCGCATAGCCATGCCCGGAAGTCGTGGCACATTCAGACGAAACTTACGGTCAGGCAATCGACTGGCTATCCTCCGAAGGCTGGATTAAGGACGTCTCGCAAGACGGCCAAGGCCGAATAGGGTCCGTGCTCTCCCACCCTATCCAAAAGGCGCGATAGGATGGGGCACCAGATATCCTGTAAAGCCCACATCTTTTCAAGATGTGGGGCACCCGGCACCCGCTATCGTGCAGGTCCAATCGAACTACCCCACTCAAGCCAAAAGAGGGCTTGAGTGGGGCACCCGAATAGCACCCGAGTTGAAATGAAAGTAGTACAGCGTGGCGGGGTGCCTATAGTAGACTTGCGCCACGATTTGACCGCTTTTGGAGGCCAAGTGTTTCGACCCCTGTGGCTTTGCACTGCTCTTGTGTTTTCCGCTTCCGCTTTTGCTTCTCCACTCCTGCTGCACAATCCGTCTTTGAGCAAAGACAAAATTGCCTTTCGCTACGCTGACGATGTGTGGATCGTCTCGCGCGATGGTGGCGAGGCACAGCGGCTGACATCGACGGCGGCGCTGACCGCCGGGCCGTTCTTTTCGCCAGATGGGAGCAGGATTGCATATTCGGCGGAGATTAACGGCAATGATGATGTGTATGTAATTTCCGCCGACGGCGGAGTGCCGAAGCGCATCACGTTTCATCCGGGCGGGGACACGGTAGTTGGCTGGACGCCGGATGGATCGCAGCTTCTGTTCCTTAGCGGGCGCAGCGCGTTCAATGATTTTGCCCAGTTGTTCAAGATTTCGGCTGACGGCTCGGGGCTTCCGATTGAGATGCCGCTGCCTTCAGCGGACAGCGGGACCATTTCCGAAGATGGTAAGTGGATCGCTTATACGCCTTTTAATCAGTGGCAGAGGGCATGGAAGCGATATCACGGCGGGCAGACGGAGCCGGTATGGCTGGTGAATCTGTCGACGCTCGACCTGGTGAAGGTACCGCGGGAAAATTCAAACGACAAGAATCCAATGTGGGTGGGGGACAAGGTTTATTTCCTTTCTGACAGGAACGGGCCGGTCACGCTTTTTTCGTACGACACGCAGAACAAGGCGGTCGAGCAGACGGTGGAAAACCAAAGCTTCGATCTGAAGGCCGCGAATGCGGGGCCGGGCGGGATTGTGTATGAGCAGTTCGGCAGCATTCATCTTTACGACCTGGCGAGCAAATCGGAACATGCGGTGAATATCACGCTGCATGGCGACCTTCCGGCACTGGAGCCGCATGTTGCAACCATTGCGGCGAAGGAAATTCAGAATGCGGAGATTTCGCCGACAGGCGCGCGCGCTGTTTTTGAAGCGCATGGCGATATATTTACGGTTCCGCGCGAGAAGGGAGACGCGCGCAATCTGACAGACACCTCGTCAGCGGCGGAGCGCGATCCTGCATGGTCGCCGGACGGGAAATCGATTGCCTATTTCAGCGACGCATCGGGTGAGTACCAGCTCTACATCATTCCGCAGGAAGGCATTGGAGCGAAGAAGGTCATCGACCTGGGGCCTTCACCGACGTTCTTCTATGCGCCGAAGTGGTCGCCGGACTCGAAGCGCATTCTCTATGGCGACAAGAAAATCAACCTCTGGTATGTGGATGTGGATGGCGGGCGGCCCGTCAAGATTGATACGGACAATTATGAGGATTTCGGGCCGTCGCAACATGCGAGCTGGTCTCCGGACGGCAAGTGGGTTGTGTATCTGAAGACGCTGCATAACTTTCTTCACACGGTTTATCTGTACTCAGTGGACACGCATACATCGACGCAAATTACCGATGGCATGAGCGATGTGGAGAATGCGGTCTTCGATCGCAATGGGAAATATCTTTATTTCACGGCGAGCACGGACATAGGACCTTCGGCGGCGGGATTCGACCTTTCGAGTCTGGACCGGGCGACAACGAACAGCGCGTATGTGGTGGTTCTGTCAAAAGATTTGCCTTCGCCGCTGCCTCCGGAGAGCGATGACGAGAAGGCAGCCGCAGACAAGAGCAAGGAGAAAGACAAAGACGCGAAGCCCGATGCCGACAAGGACAAGAAAGACAACAAAGAGGGCGACAAGAAAGATGAAACAAAGCTGCCGGTGGTGAAGATTGATCTGGACGGGATCGACCGGCGCACGCTGCCGCTGCCGATTCCGGCGCGCAATTATGTCGCGCTTGCTGCGGGCAAGGAAGGTGTGCTGTATCTGGGTGAGGGGCTGCCGGTGGCGCAGTCGTCGCATGAAGGTGATGGGCCGTATGTGCGCGCTCTGTGGCGCTTCAATCTGGAGAAGCGCTCGACCGATCAGGTGCTTGAGAATATCGGGTCGTTTGTCGTTTCCTATGACGGCAACCGGATGCTCTACCAAAAGGGCGAGGGCTGGCTCATTGCCGACACGGACGATTTGAAGCCTGGCGGCGGAGATTCACCAGTCGGGAAGAGCCTGAACCTGGGCGCCCTGCAGGCCACGGTGGATCCGCGCGCGGAATGGCGGCAGATGTATTTTGAGACGTGGCGCATCGAGCGCGACTTCCTCTACGACCCGAACCATCATGGCCTGGATATTGAGAAAGCTTCGAAGAAATATGAGCCGTATCTGGCCGGGCTGGGGTCGCGCAGCGATCTGAACTATCTGTTCGAGGAGATGTTGGGTGAGATCACCATCGGGCACATGTTTGTGGGCGGGCCGAGGCCACCGGAGAATCCTCTAAAGACCGGACTACTTGGAGCGGACTACACGATCGACAACGGACGCTATCGCTTCCAGAAAATCTTTAACGGGGAAAACTGGAACCCCGCGATGCAGGCTCCGCTCACGCAGCCGGGCGTGAATGTGAAGGAAGGCGAGTATCTGCTGGCGGTGAATGGGCGGGAGCTGCATGCGACCGACAATGTCTACAGTTTTTTTGACGGGCTGGCCGGCAAGCAGGTAGTGCTGCGTGTTGGCGCCAAACCGGATGGAAACGATGCTCGCGATGTAACGGTGATTACGATTCCTTCAGAGCACAACCTGCGCAATATTGCATGGATCGAGAGCAACCGGCGCAAGGTGGAGCAGCTTTCAGGAGGACGCGCGGCCTACATTTACATGCCGAACACGGCCGGTGCGGGATTCACCAGCTTCAACCGTTACTTCTTCTCGCAGGTTGACAAACCGACGGCGGTGATTGACGAGCGCTACAACGAGGGTGGCGACATTGCAGACTATGTGATTGACACGCTTCGCCGCGTACCGATGAGCCGCTACGAAACCCGCGAGGGCGAAGACGTGACTGACCCTGCGGGTGCGATCTTCGGGCCGAAGGTGATGATCATTAATCAATCAGCTGGATCGGGAGGCGATTTGATGCCGTGGTATTTCCGCAAGGCAGGACTGGGCAAACTGGTCGGTGTGCGGACGTGGGGAGGGCTGGTTGGCATCGGCGGCTATCCGGTGCTGCTCGACGGGGGCAGAGTGACAGCCCCGCGGACCGCGATCTATGGGCTGGCTGGAGAATTTGAGGTGGAGAACCATGGCATCCAGCCGGACATTGAAGTGGAATACGATCCGAAATCAGTGGCAGCAGGGCGCGATCCACAGCTGGAGCGGGCGGTCCAGGAAGTGATGGATGAGTTGAAAGAGCATCCGCTGCCGGCTTACCGGAAGCCGCCTTATCCGAACTATCACACACAGGACGGTTTGGGGGTGAAGTAGGACGGGCTGATTGATCGGCATGTTTTAAAAGAAATTCAATCCCTCACCGGCTGAAGCCGCTTCAAAACATGGCACTGACGGCACGCCTGAAGCCGTACCCCTTCAAAACTATATGTTCGTTACGTCTGCCGCCTGCCGTCATATCGTGATACGATATACCTCAGGCAGGGCTTGTCAATGGTTTTCCAAGGCCATGATGTCCGCCCGGAAACGCCCCACAAAGATGTATCCATTGCGGGTTATCGGAAGCTAGCTGCGTTCCGTTACTCCATCCGCCAGTTCCTCCATTTCAGTGAAGAAGCCGCTCGTTCGCAGGGCATAGAACCGCAACAGCACCAACTGCTTCTGGCCATCAAGGGCCTTCCGGAAGATTTGCGTCCGACGGTGACGGTGCTTTCGCAGAGGCTCTGCCTGCGGCATCACAGTACAGTGGAGCTGGTAGACCGGCTCGTGGAACATGGAGCGGTGATGCGGCGGCACAGCGAACTTGACCGGCGCGAAGTTCTGGTGGAGCTTACTCAGCGCGGAGAAGACCTGCTGCATCAGCTTTCAGTTCTGCACTGGCAGGAGTTGCGCGTTTCTGGCCCTGCTTTGTCTGAAGCGCTGCTGGACGTGGCGCAGCATCAGGTTCGGCCACACAGGAGGCTGCATGAGCAGACAGCCAACTGATGCGAGACTGCACAAAGCCAGTCTTGAGGAGCTAGGCGACTTCACGACCGACATACGGGTTCTGCCTATTTCTCTTCTTGCGATTGTCATCGGCGTGCTGGGTGCATATGTGGCCTGGTTCCTGATTAAGCTGATTGGCATATTCACAAACGCTTTCTACTACCAGCGCTTCAGCACCGCGTTTATTTCACCCGCGAACAATCAGCTTGGAGCTTACGCGATACTCGTGCCGGTGGTGGGGTCGCTGATTGTGGGATTCATGGCGCGCTATGGCGCGGAGCGGATTCGCGGACACGGCATTCCTGAAGCGATAGAGTCGATCCTGATCAACGGCAGCAAAGTGCGGCCACGGCTGGCGATTCTGAAGCCGCTGTCGGCGGCGATATCGATTGGCTCAGGCGGGCCGTTCGGCGCTGAAGGCCCGATCATCATGACGGGTGGCGCTTTTGGCTCGCTGATCAGCCAGTTCTTTCACCTTACGAGCATGGAACGGCGCACGCTGCTGGTGGCGGGCGCATCGGCGGGCATGTCGGCAACATTCGCGGCGCCGCTCGCTTCCGTGTTGATCGGTGTAGAACTGCTGCTGTTTGAGTGGAAGCCGCGCAGCGCGATTCCCGTAGCGCTGGCGAGCGCTACGGCGTGCGTGGTGAGACGCTATCTGCTTGGAGTGGGGCCTCTTTTTCCGGTTTCAGGACACCCAGTCTTTATTGGCCCGCAGGGGATTGCTGCATGTGCACTTGCCGGAGTCGCCGCCGGAATTCTCTCAGCGCTGCTGACGCTCGGCGTTTATGCCTGTGAAGACCTTTTCCGCAAGCTGCCCATTCACTGGATGTGGTGGCCTGCTATTGGTGGCGTGTTTGTGGGCATCGGCGGACTGATCTTTCCGCAGGCCCTGGGCGTGGGTTATGACACGATCAGGACGCTGTTGGCGGGCAATGTTCCGCTCAAGATTTTTGCCGGGGTGCTTCTGGTGAAGTCAGCTATCTGGATGATCTCGCTAGGGTCGGGCACCTCGGGCGGCGTGCTTGCGCCATTGCTGATGATGGGCGCGGCGCTGGGTGGCATCGAGAGCACTTTTCTGCCGGACTTTGGACTGGGGTTCTGGCCGCTGGTGAGCATGGGTGCGATTCTCGGCGGCACGATGCGGTCGCCGTTTACCGGGATTGTTTTTGCAATTGAGCTGACGCATGACGTGAACATGCTGCTGCCGCTGCTCGTGGCATGTTTCCTGGCTCATGCTTTTACTGTGCTGACGTTGCGGCGGTCGATTCTGACGGAGAAAATTTCGCGCAGAGGCTATCACCTGAGCCGCGAATATGGGACGGATCCGCTGGAGATTCTGTTTGTGCGGGAAGTGATGCGGACGAAAATTGTTGCGCTGCCCGGCAGCGGGACGCTGGAGCAGGCACGGGAACTGATTCGTCCGGTTCCGCATCCGCTTGACCAGCATCCGCAAGGCCAGCATCTCTTCCCGGTGATCGATGGCGAGAATAATCTGCTTGGAGTGGTCACGAGAAATCAGTTGCTTAGTCTCTTCCAGGAAAGGCGGAACGAGGCGGGGACAATACGGCTGGGCGATATCGCGCATAAAGACCCGATCACGGCATTTGACGACGAGCCTCTTCGCGCCGTGGTGCATCGCATGGCGGAAACAAGCTTTACGCGCTTCCCGGTGCTTTCGCCGGAAACGGGGAAGATTGTCGGCATGGTGTCACTGACCGATCTGCTGCGGGCGCGGTCGAGAAACCTTGAAGATGAGCGCGCGAGGGAGCAGGTACTGCGCATACGCTTGCCGTTTGGGCGTGCAGAGCGGGCGGGCCAGCTTGCCCATAGGCACTAATATGTTCCGAGGGATGCGCGTACCACTTTGCCCTGCTGGCGATTGAAGTTCAGGCCGTAGTCGGTCTGGTCGCCGTTCCAGAGGCGGGACATTTTCCAGACGCCATTCTGATAGCCGCCTTCTTCCACGCGCAAAAACTGCATGTGCTGATTGCTTTGCTGTTCAGCTAGCTGGAACTGCACACGCGCGTCGAAGCCGGTGACAAGGAATTCGTCTTCTGAAATTTGCACAATCAAGGCGCGGCCGTCATGCTCTTTGCTGCCGGTTACACGCGCGTCGCCATATTGAGGAAGCCCGAAGGTTACGTTGGCTTTCCATTTGCCGAAGTCGAGAGTCGTACGCGGCTCGCCGGGCTCTTCGACGGCGGTTTTGAGCTTGCCTTCAAAATTCCACTGGGCAATTTCGCGGTCCATTGGCTCGATCAGGGCATAGTTCTGACTGTGCAGCTTTGGATACTCGTCTTCGGAGAAAGTCCATCCTGTCTGGTCCATGCCGAAGGGCGAAAAACCGATGGCTCCGTGGGCGAGCGCATAGAAGAAATATCGCCCGTAGTCATCGCTGCCTCCGGTTTCGGGAATCCACATGGCGTTGTCTGGCCGGTGGTAGGCGTCGAGCACCTGGCGGTACAGATCGGAGTCGTCGATGTAGATGTCGGGCCCGATCATGTCGATGGAGTGTGCGGCGGCCTTCCAGACGTCGAGCATGTGAGCCACGGCGCCGCCGCTTGGGTAATTTACGCCGGGGATTTGCGAGCGCGAGCCGAGCCAGACATTGCAGTACATCGGCAGTGGAAACTCGGCCTTGCCGGCCTGTGCTATCTGATCGATGTAGTGCGAGACAGACCAGGCTGCGAAGGTTTCGTCGGCGTCAGGCCCGAAGACTTCTTTCCACGAGCCTGGATGTTTATGCAGCGCTTTCACTAGCTCATCAGGAACGGGGCCGGAGAATTGCTTGTCAGCTGCGGCGGAGAAGTCGCGCACAGTTCCGAGTGAGCCGGACTCATTTTCAACCTGAGTGAGAAGGATGGTGTGCTGGTCGCCGTCGATCTCGCGCAAATGACGCATGAGGGCAACGAAGGCATGCTTATCGGCTTCGAGATTCGATGGAGCATTAGGTGAGAGCACATCGATAGGCTCGCCGCGTGCGTCGATCATGCGCGGATAGTGGGCCGTGTCAGTCTTGACCCATTCGGGGACATAGTGCATCCGGCCGTTTTTCCAGGTGCCGAACCAGAGGATGACTAGGTGCATATTGTGCTGGCGCGCCTGGTTGACGAGCGTATCGACGATGGAGAAGTCGAACTGGCCGGGCTTGGGTTCGAGCTGCTCCCAATAGACAGGCGCTTCGACGGTGTTGGCGTGCATCTTTTCGAGGAGCGGCCAGACCTCGGGCAGCACAGCGGGCCATGCGCTTGAATTATTGATCTGGCCGCCGAGGATGAGGTAGGGCTTTCCGTCAACTATGAGGGCGTAACGGCCATCCTCCTGCACGAGCTTTGGCATCTCTGCCGCGTGCGCCAAGTGAATGCCGAAAGCAAGGAAGCAGGCAAGAGCCGCCTGCCTAAAAAGGCGATTTGTGAATTTCTGAAATTTCGTTTTCGTGGAGCTGTTTTCCGGATCGAGTCGCCCCAAGCCAATATGAGCCATGCGCAACACTATAAATCCGCGGCAGGAGGCGTGAGCGAGACTTAGCGGGATTTAGGATTTGTTGGCAGCAGAACAGGTCGGGCGCGTCCGGTAGCGATTTCAAGAAATGCGATCGCGGCGCGGGTGAGGGTCTTGTCTTTGCGGTAGACCAGCGCCAGCTCGCGGCTGAGGCGCACACCTTCTATCCTGAGCGTCTTCAGCAGGCCATTGCGCTCGTCGTCGCGGACATTGGAACGCGGCAGGAAGCCCATTCCAAGTCCCGCGCCGATGAGCCGCTTGAGCAGTTCGCTTGAGTCGACTTCCATAGCTACGCGCGGCTGGACGTCGTTAGCGCGGAAGATGTCGTTGATCTGCTCACGTTGGCGGCCATGCTTGGGCAGCAGCAGTGGATACTGCAGGATTTCCGCGAACTTGACTTGATCGCGGGCGGCGAGAGGATGGTTTCGAGGGACGACCAGGACGAGATCATCTTTATGGATCACGTCGACGGTGAGGCGTGGGTCTTTGACGGGCTGGGAGACAATGCCGAAATCGACTTCGCGATTCAGGACCGCTTCGAGCGAACGGGCGCGGTCGGCACGCACAATGGAAAGATTGACGCGGGTGTACTGCTTCTTGAATTGAGCGAAGACAGCCGGGAGAACGTACAGACTGGTGGCCTCATTGGCGCTGATGGAGATTTCTCCGCGGGGCGAGCGGTGCAGTTCGCCGATAGCCACCATGATGTGGTTGTGGACCTGGAGGCAGTGCTCGGCGAAAGGCTCAAATAGACGGCCAGCGGCGGTAAATGTGACTTTGCCGCCGTCACGGTCAAAGAGACGTGCGCCAGCTTCGTTTTCGAGTGAGCGTATCTGCGCGGAGATTGCGGGCTGAGTTACTCCCAGTTTCTCGGCGGCGCGGGAAAAGCTTTTCAGCCGGCTTACTTCCAGGAAGGTTCTGAGCTGCTCGAAATCCATTTACAGATATATCCCCGTGTGATGGTTGGGTTGGGATTGCGATTGCTGTTGTTGATTAGAGCTTATATTCGGCTCTAAAAATTCCAGCATAAAGAAGGTTGATAGAAAAGATAAAGCCCTTGTTTAGGCCCTGCTCGCCTAATAGGATTAGCAGGCACTAGATTCGCGCGTCTCTTAATGCAGCACGCGCGGCATTGTAGCCGCACATTCCATGAACTCCGCCTACGCCGGGAGTGGATGCCGAGCAGAGGAAGATGTTGGGGTCGGAGGTGGCGTAATTTCGGCGCGTTGGGCGGAAGAGGGTTTGTCGCAGCGTCATAGCCCCGCCACTGATATCGCCCCCAAGAAGGTTTGCGTCCATCGATTCGAGGGTGGCAGGCGAGGAGATGTGGCGGGCGAGAATGCAGTCGCGAAAGCCGGAAGCAAAGTGCTCGATCTGCGCTTCGATGCGTTCGGTCATGTCGAATGTAGAACCGTTGGGAACGTGGCAATAGGCCCAGGCAATATGTTTGCCTGCGGGCGCGCGGGTCGTGTCGAAGAGCGTTGGTTGAGCAAGCAGCACGAATGGGCGTTCGGGGTGTTCTCCTTTGGCGACGGCGCGTTCGCCGGCCGCAATTTCTTCAAATGTGCCGCCGAGATGGACGGTCCCGGCGCGAAGGCAATCCGCCGCTTTCCAGGGAATCGGATCGGAGAGCGCGTAGTCGATTTTGAAAGCTCCCGGTCCCGGCTTGAATTCTTGCAAGTTCTGCCGAAATCCCGGTTCGAAGCGGTGGCTGGTGATCGCAAGTAACTGACGCGGGCTTACGTCGCATAGGAAGAGCGTATCGCGTGAGAAGGAGTCGAGCGAGATAATGGGGGAGTTGGTGTAGATACAGCCACCCAACTCACTCAGGATCGAGGCAAGGGCGTTAGTAATGGACTGCGCTCCTCCGCGCGCCATAGGCCATCCGACTGCATGAGCAGCGACGGCAAGCATAATTCCGCCGGAAGAGCTTAGCGGCGCTTCGAGCGGGAGAAACGAGTGCGCGGCGATTCCCGAAAAGAGAGCGCGTGTTCTTGCATCTTTGAAGGATCTTCGGGCAAACAGAGTTGCGGGCGTCAGGGCGCGAATGCCGAAGCGCGCGATTAGGAAGGGATGGCGCGGCACATGAACTACAGGCTGGAAGATTTCCTCGGCAAGCTGCGGCCAGTTTTCCGCCAGCGACCCGAAAATGTGCCGCCAGCGTTTGCCGTCCGGGCCAAGAGCACGCGCAGCATCGTCCAGATCACGCTCCAGCATGACGGCTGTGCCATCGTCGAGTGGATGAGCGAGCGGCGCGGGAGGATGAATCCATTCCACTCCGTGCTGTTCGAGCTTAAGGCAGGAGAAGAATGGCGATCCGGCGGCCATGGCATGAATGGTCGAGCCGAAGTCGTGGAAAAAGCCGGGAAGGGTGAGCGGCAGAGTGCGCGCGCCTCCGCCAATCGTTGGCTGGGCCTCATGTACTTCAACTCCATACCCCGCCTCGGCGAGAACGATGGCAGCAGCGAGGCCGTTCGGGCCTGAACCGATGATGACGGCGTGACGGCCGTGGAAAGGACGTCGGTCGAGAAGAAGACTGGTGCAGTCACTCATGAGTTGGAAGGATCTCCGGCCATTGAACAACGTCGAAGGTGCCGTCGGGTCTCAGAGTGAGTTCAGGTGCGTAGAGGCCCAGTAACTCGCGTCGCCACCAGATGCCTGTCTCGCTTTTTTGCGCCATGGAGGTAAACCAGTACTGCCATAGCATAGCTCGAACATATTTCGGCGGCGATTGCGGGAATGGGTTGCCGGCGAAGAGCGTAAGCACGTCAGGGTTGGAGGTTAGTAGGCGTTCTTCGGCGAGCGGCACGATGGAATTCTGCCGCCAGCTGCCGAGAGACGCAAACCAGAGGTTCCAATCGAAACGTGGCTGATAAGGGGCGTAGATGCCGGGAGGCTGGTTGAGCGCCTGAGGTTTGTAGCGGAAGGGGTAGGCCGTCCAGTTTTCGCCGTCATTGGATCCCTGGAATTCAATTTCGTAGCGGCCTCGCGTCATGACGGCGAAGAGGCCGTATTGATTTGCTATGCGGAACGGCTCAAGTGCGGCAATTGGCGATGACGGCAAGGGCGCTTCGCGCCATAGCATGTGGATGAGCTCGGCAGTTGTGACGTAGAAGATCCATGAGAGCAAAACTGCGCTGATCGCGAGGCGGATGGCGGATGCGTGCAGCCGCCAGTTTTTCTTAAATACGGCTGGTTGGGACTCTGGCTCTTGTGTGGTGTCACTAGATTGCGGAACAAATTGCAGATCCTTCGACTCCGCACCTTCGGTGCTCCGCTCAGGATGACAAACCGAAGGAAGAATCGGAGGCCAAAAGCGTTTTGGTGCAAGACGCATGAGGAACTTGTCATTGAGCAACAAGAAGCCCTGCGACAGCACAAGGTAGTTCAGGAATGTGTAATTTGCTGTAGCGATAACGACGATTTGCCAGGGAGTAACGATGAAGAAGCAGACAAGCCGGAAACGGCGCGGCATGAAGAGCATCAGAACGAGCACAAGTTCCATGGTGAGCGTGGCCCCGACGGTGAAGGCGTGGAACCAATGCGGCAGATGCTGCATGTACCAGCCGATCCATGTGGGCAACGGGCCGTTCTGGTAGTACTCGTCCATGGCGGTAAAGTGGCGCCATTCCTGGTCGCCGCTGAGGAGCTTTACCAGACCTGATTCAAAGTAGATGCGGAACCACTCCCAGAGCAGCAGAAACCGGCTGGCAGGCGAAGGCGGGAATGATGTGCCCAGTCCCGGCCAGATGCCGCGCGGTGCGAAGAAGAGCGAGATGAAGCCTGCTTCAAGCAGCATTCCATCGGACTGGTAGTTGGAGAAATCGCCGGCGGCGCTGACAAAAGAAAGAAAGCTGACGAGGCAGATGAAGAGGGTCAACCGCGGCCAGACGTTGGCTATGACAAGCAGAGAGGCGATCAGTCCGATGAGCGTAACAGTCATGAGCGCGTGGTTGCTGGTCGAAAACCAAAAGAGGCTTGGCGCGAACCAGAAACGTGTGAGTCCCGGAATGGAACGCTCGACCGCCTGCAGATATTGATGTGCCGGCAAAATCCCGTCAGGTCCAACGAGTCCGCGAATTTGAAAGAGCAGCGAGTAAAAAGCGGAAAAGTAAATGAATCCGAGGGCGCGAAGGAAGATCCAGCGCGGGATAAGATGGCTGCGCGAGCTGTTTAAATCGCCCGATCCCTTCTCCGGGCCAAATATCCTTTGCAGGACAGAAGTCCCCATCGCCATAGATGTTGGATATGATAGCCGTTTCGGGGATGCTATGTGCGCAGAGTTAGAGGCTGACCGGGGTCTAATTATGGAAAAGAAGCAGATGCGGGCAGGTCTTGAACACGAACTGAGAGCTGCAGGTGATGCAGCACGCGCCAAGCAAGTAGCCGCCTACTTTAAGACCGGCAAAGGTGAATATGGCGAGGGCGATGTTTTTCTAGGGATGCCAGTCCCTGTGATGCGGAAAATTGCGCTCAGATATCGCACTTTTTCTTTGGCTGATTTGCAAAAGCTGCTTGATTCGAAGATCCACGAATTCCGCGCGGCGGCACTCGAGATACTTGCGGCGCAGTATGCGCGAGGGAATGAGCGGCAGCGGAATGCCATTGTCAGCTTTTATTTGAAAAATACACGCCGCATTAATAACTGGGATCTTGTCGATGCGTCCTGCCGGCCGATTCTCGGGGAACACCTAAAGACGCGCTCACGCGTGGTGCTGCGGAGACTGGCGATATCGAAGAGCGTGTGGGAACGACGGATTGCAATCGTCTCAACCATGACGCTGGTGTGGGCCGGAGAACTGGACGACGCGATGGAGATTGCGGAGATGCTGCTCGACGACGAACATGACCTGATTCACAAAGCAGTAGGCTGGGTGCTGCGCGAAGCCGGGGTTAAAGACAGAGTGCGTCTCGTCCTGTTTTTGAAAACGCACTATGATCGGCTGCCGCGAACGGCGCTGCGCTATGCGATTGAGCATTTTCCTGTTGAGCAAAGAAAGAAGGTGCTTGCCGGTTACTTTGGTTCTATTGATTTGTAAGTTCGGCCTATCTTTCTTATGAGTGCATTTATATTCTCTATGTAATAACCAAAAAATCAGGATCTAACCTTGCGCGGATGGGTGTTGGTAAGTGTTGTGATTCCGACACGCGGGCGGCCTCAACTTGTCGTTTGCGCAGTTGAAAGCGCTTTGCAGCAGACGTATGCTCCGCTGGAGGTCATCATTGTAATTGATGGCGCTGATCCTGAAACTATGCGCGCATTGCAGACTATCAGCGACAACCGATTGAGCTTTATCGCGCTTGAAGAGAATGTAGGCGGTTCTGAGGCACGAAACATTGGCATACGCGCGGCGCGCGGCGAATGGATTGCATTTTTGGACGATGACGACCAGTGGGTCCCAGAAAAACTGGAGAGGCAGATAGCTGCTGCTGCAGGTGTACAGGCTGATTATCCGATCATCAGCACGAGACTATGCGCAGAGAGGGCGAATGGAAACCAAATCCTGCCGCGACGTATTTATGCAACTGGCGAGGATGTGGCGGACTATCTTTTCTGCCGCGATGGATTTTCCTATGGCGATGGGATGCTGCAGACTTCAACACTGCTGACGAAGCGGGAACTGCTGTTGGAAACTCCTTTTCAAAAGGGGCTAAAACAGCACCAGGACTGGGATTGGCTGCTGCGAGCGGCCTCGCGTCCTGATGTGCAAACAGTAATGCTGCCGGAAGTACTGGTCCGGATGCGTGTTACTGGTCCGGGCAACAGCGTCAGTCAGTCTCTGGACTGGCAGACCTCGCTCAGATGGGTAAATGAGGTTCGTCCCCTGATGAGCGCTCGCGTTTACGCCTTTTTTATAGCAACTGAATGTGTTCCGCGGGCGCAGAAATGTCGCGCGGGGTTAGGTGCGCAGATGCTGTTGTTCCGGGAATTCATCTGGAATGGGCGCATGGGTTTGAAGCAGTGCGCGCTCTTCCTTGCCTTCTGCCTGTTTCCGGAGGGCTTGCGCAACAAGCTTCGCAACAATTGATCTCAATCAACCAATGGAGGGAGATCAAGCGGACATGAGTGACCATACTGTGCTGTTTCTGCAAGCCACTCAAGAAGTTGCAACGCGGCTCGACCCAGCTTGCCTGGACCGAATGGCGGAGATGCTGGCTGCGGTTAGGGATAATGGTGGCCGCGTCTTTTTTCTAGGTGTGGGAGGTGGCGCAGCTAACGCCAGTCATGCCGTGAACGATTTCCGCAAAATTGCCGGGATTGAGTGTTATGCGCCATGCGATAACATCTCGGAGCTGACCGCACGCACAAATGACGATGGATGGGAGACTTGCTATTCGAACTGGCTGCGCGTCAGCCGCTTGAATGCGCAGGATGCCGTGTTTGTATTTTCCGTGGGCGGAGGCAGCATTGCGCAGGGCGTCAGCATGAATATCGTCCATAGCCTGGAGCTGGCAACGCAGGTAGGTGCGAAGATTTTCGGAGTAGTTGGCCGGGACGGAGGGCATACTGCGCAGGTCGCCGATGCGTGCATTGTTATTCCGACCATTCTGGAGGACATGGTTACGCCCATAGTTGAGGCGTTTCAGGCAGTGGTGTGGCACCTGATTGTCTCCCATCCCAGGCTGAAAATGAACAAGACGAAGTGGGAATCGGTACCAGCGCTGGCATGAATCGCGCCGTATTTCTTGACCGTGATGGGGTGTTGAATCGCAATATCTGGAACCCTGCAACGTCTGCCTATGAGTCGCCGCTTACACCTGAGCAGTTTGAATTACTGCCGAACGTCATTCCTGCGCTCACATTGCTGCGAGATGCGGGTTTCTTACTGTTTCTGGTTTCAAATCAGCCGAACTATGCTAAAGGCAAAGCCAGCATAAGCACACTCGATGCTATTCATGCGAAGCTTGAGGCGGCGCTGACTGACTCGAATGTTCAATTTGCAGCTTACTACTATTGTTTCCATCATCCCACATTTACCGGGGAGTGTATTTGCCGCAAGCCTTTACCTTACTTTCTGCTCAGAGCACGCGATACTTTTGGGGTGGAACTGACCCAGTCGTGGATGGTAGGTGACCGCCCAAGCGATCTTCAGTGTGGACGTACCGCTGGCGCCAGGACCGTGGAGATAAGCGATAGGACCGCATCGACATCGGGGGCAGACCGAATCGCTCCGGATCTATGGTCGGCATCACAGATCATCGTGTCTGATCAGGTTGAGAGCGCTGCGAGCTCTTTTCGTGTAATTATTTGATAGCCAGCGGCACAGGCATCCCGATAAAACATTTTGACTGTCTCCAGTGAAAAAGCGTCGAGATCTTTGCCTGCGAGATCGAGCTTATTGAGCATATCTGGAAGCATAGTAATGATATGGCAGCCGGCATCTTCCGCCTGAAAGATATTGAGCATTTCACGAGGGCTCGCCCATAGGAGTTCGACATTCGGCAGCGGCTCCAATATCCGAGCTGCGCGGCACATGACTGGTGTCGGATCAATTCCTGTATCAGCGATGCGCCCGGCAAAGACAGAAATGATGGCAGGTGTATCGGAGTCAAGACAGGCGGCGACGCGCTCAACTTGATCCAAGGTAAACAACGCGGTAACGTTGAGTACAACCCCTATGCGCGACAAACGTCGAAGAGCAGGGCCGGTGAATGCGCCCCAGGTATTTGTAACCGGCACTTTTACATTTACATTAGCGCCCCAGGAAGAGATAGCAAGCGCCTGTTCTTCCATTGCATCAGGGTTGTCAGCCAACACCTCAAAGGAAATGGGGCGGTCTGGAATTACCTTGATAAGATCTCTGGCGAAGGCTTCATAATCGACGACGCGCGCCTTGCGCATGAGCGTGGGGTTCGTCGTAAATCCTTTAATGCGCGGGTCGGCTGCCCATGTGAGAAGACTGCTGAAATCGGCTCCGTCGCAAAAGAGCTTAATGCGTAATTGGTTGATATCTGGCATGTTTTGGTCAGGATTCAGGGCTCTATGCTGAGAGGCTCGTGAACGATTTTAGGAGGTAATGTTGATGGGTCTTCTCGTTCTACGGACCAAAGAAACCGTTGTCTAAGAACTAAGTAGATGAATTGTGCGTTGCCGATAAGGTATCTGCGCCACAGACGGCGTGGTTCCACTGCAAAACGATATAGCCACTCAAGTCCAACTTTATGCGTCCAGCCGGGTGCGCGTTTGCGCAGGCCAGCTTGCGTGTCGAAGGCTGCCCCTACTGACATAGCGGCCCCGATGGGTAGAGTGGGGCAGTTTTCGTGCATCCATATTTCTTGTTTTGGCGCTCCTAATGCCACGAACAGCAGATCTGGCGCGGCTTCGGCGATCACCTCCCGGACGTGAACGGACTCGATTGGGTCGTTCTCGAACCCGAGAGGAGGGCAATATGCGCCCGCTACATACAGTCCTGGATAGCGACGCTGTAATTGAAGCGCCGCACCCGATGCCGCTTCCGGCAATCCGCCGAGAAAGAAAGCGCTCAGGCCATGCATCGCGGCATCGCGGCAGAGTAATTCCATAAGTTCGCCGCCCGGCGCGCGTGCGTCTATTTTATTTCCTAATAGCCGTGAGGCGAGCACAACTGAAATGCCATCTGGAACATTCAACGCTGCGGCGAGCAAGGCATTGTAGAGACGAGGATCTTTCTGGGCCAGCGTAATAAGTTGCGCATTAGGTCCCATGATAAGAAACGGCGCTATGATAGAAGGCTGACGTAGCGCGGTGATGATATGCTTTGCGGCGTTTTCGAGCGTAATACAATCTACAGGGACTTCGGAGATCGTGCATCGCCGCAGTGTCTTAAATGGCTTGGACACTTCTGGGGGCTGGGTCGATTCACGAGTGGAAAACATAGTCAGACTCACGGCCAAAAGGCTTCCTTTCTGCGATAAAACAGGTCTGGAGAAATGCCATTAGCAATATTGCTCAAAGGCAGAAGTTCATCAATCATCCGCCGAATGAGATAAGCAGGTGAAGCAAGCAGAGAGCGGATAAACGCGGTCAAAGCGCTTCCATACTGTTTTGCAGCAAGGTGCATATTCATGTGTCTAAGCTGCTGCTTTGCCTGCGTTCGATTTGCGGAGATATTCGATTCAAGCAACTGAGATATCTCTGATAGCGGCAGTGGTCTACATCCAGATAAGTGCGATAGTAGAAGATATTGGGCATAGAGTCCGTGTAACTCCTGCGTGCGGGAATTGCGAGAGCTGATGCTGGTCGAATTTTGGCGGAAGCCAATAAGAACCTCAGGCAACAAATGAATGTCATAGGAGAGGGCCATGCGCCACCATAGATCGGCATCCTCGGCGTGGAGAAGATTGCGGTATCCGCCAATGGCCATCGTCTTCTCAACATTAAGCGCCACTGAAGGGTGGCAGATGGAGAGCAAGTATCCGGACTGCACGAGTTTGCGAAGTTCGTGGGGCGTGCCGCGGGTACTGCGGAAGCGCCCGAGGCTGCGTTTTGGCGGATAGTATTCGGCCAACGAATAAAACATGCCCGCGTCGGGAAATTGCAAGATGTATTCCTGGAGGCGCTCGATCCGCGTTGGGTAGGAGACATCGTCCGCGTCCTGCCGCAGGAGCCAGCCCGTGCCTGCTTCGCGCAACATTCGGTTCAGCGTCGCGGCAAGTCCGTGGTTTGGCTGTGAAACAATGCGAAAACGTTCGTCCTGGATGGTCTCCAGATATTTGAGGCTCCCATCATTGTCCCCGTCAACAATGACAAGGACAGTGAAGTTGCGCGCTCTCTGATTGTAGAGGCTTTCAATTGCTTCCGGCAGGAAGGGCATCGCGTTGTAGACAGGCAGACCAACAGTAATTGAGCATTGCTGCACGGCCACTCCTTAAATGGGCGAGTGTGCGACCAGTTATGGTTGAGCACGAAAGAACCAGCTAAGTACGGCAATAAGTGACAAAAGACGTAGTTATTGATTTAGTTATGAATATATATTGCAAGTTATAGGTGCCAAGTCAAGCTGAAGCCAGTAACTTGTGGAAACTATGGTAACGTTTGCATTTTAGAGCGTCTCTGATAACGTCCTTATTAACCACAGAGCAAAGTGTGACAAAGGCCCTCATTGTAAGAGGGCGACTTGCTGGCTGCCTATGTTCAAGAGTTCATCTGCTGATTGCCACGGATGCCAATATTTCCTGACTGGCGGAGCAGGCTTTATTGGCAGCCACTTTGCAGATGCGCTACTCTCCGATAGCCGCATTGAGGCTGTTACCCTTTACGATAATTTCTCTTCAGGCCGCGAGTGGCACTATGAAGCACATCTAAGGGATGACCGGCTCCAAGTGCTGCGCGCTGATTTGCGTGACATTTCCACGCTGACCGAGGCGATGAGCGGTCATGACGTAGTGATCCATCTGGCGTCAAATCCCGATATTGCTCGCGCGATATCTGAGCCTGAGATTGATTTCCAGCAAGGCACCTACCTGACAAACAATGTCGTTGAGGCGATGCGGCGTTCCGGAGTGAAGAGGCTGCTGTATGCATCCGGGAGCGGGGTCTATGGGGATGTAGGTGAGCGGGAAGTCTGCGAAGACTATGGGCCACTGGTCCCGATTTCAACCTACGGCGCAAGCAAGCTGGCCGGCGAAGCGCTGATTGCCAGCTATTGTGAGATGTTTGATCTAAGGGCCTGTGTGTTCCGGTTTGCAAATGTGGTGGGTGCGCGGCAGACGCATGGAGTGGGGTTTGATTTTGTTCGGCGCCTGATGGCTAATCCAAGACGGCTGCGAGTGCTGGGTGACGGCAGACAGAGCAAGTCTTATATTCACATTTCTGACGTAGTGAGCGCTGTTCTTCATGTTAAGCAGTATTGCGCTGAAGATTTCGCCGTCTTCAACGTCGCTACGAGAGATGTGATCACGGTTAAGCAGATCGCAGAGCTTGTGGCCGAGTGCCTACAACTGGATGCAATGCCGGAGCTGGAATTTACCGGCAGCGATCGAGGCTGGAAGGGAGATGTTCCAGTTGTTCGGCTGAACACGGACAAGATCAGAAAGCTGGGGTGGACATCACGTTACAACAGCCGCGAAGCGATGCGTGCGGCGTTGGTGGCAATGATCGTAGACGAGAGAGTGTGCTATGCGTAGTGCACTGCCGACACTGGCGCTGCTGGCGGGTGGACTGGCTACGCGCATGCGCCCGCTAACGGAGAGCGTGCCGAAATCGCTGCTAAGTGTCGATGGAGAACCTTTTCTGGCGCACCAGCTGTGGCTACTTGTCGAACAGGGAATTAAGGACGTCGTCATTTGCTGCGGACATTTGGGAGAGCAGATCGAAACTTTTGCGGGCGACGGTTCGAGATTTGGATGCCGTATCCGCTACTCATATGACGGAGACACTTTGCTGGGAACTGGAGGAACTCTTCGACGCGCGCTGGCCCTTCTTGGCGGGTCCTTCTTCGTGATGTATGGCGACAGCTATCTGCTTGCGGACCCGATGCGCGCATGGAAGGCATTTCTGGCGTGTGGAAAGCCCGCATTAATGACTGTGCTACGCAATGATGACCAATGGGAGGCGAGCAATGTCGTCATGCGAAACGGCATAGTCATCAGCTACGACAAGCATAGACATTCGCCGGATATGCGTTACATCGACTATGGCTTCAGCGTGATACAGGCCAGCGTGCTCGCAGGATGGCCGGATGGCGAAAGGTTTGATTTGGCCGATGTGATGACCGGGCTGACAGTCGAAGGAAAACTGGCCGCACATGAAGTGTATGGGCGCTTCTACGAAATAGGCTCGCCGGAAGGCTTTAACGCGACAGAGAAAATGCTTCGCTCACTTCGTAAATCGATGGAAAGCGAATTGTTGGAACCAGTGGGGTGCGGGCGGTGATTATGACGCGTACTCCTTTGCGCATTTCATTTGGAGGCGGCGGCACAGACTTGCCGTCGTATTACCGGGAATTCGGCGGCTTTGTGATTTCAGCAGCCATCAACAAATACGTTTACATCACCATCAATAAAGGGTTTCTGCCCGGCTATTTCCTCAGATATTCAGAGATGGAACATGCGGAGAAGTATCAGGACATTCTTCACCCACTTCTTCGCGAGACGTTAAAGCTGCATGAAGCCCCTTCTCCGCTTGAGATTGTCAGCATTGCCGATGTTCCGGCGGGAACGGGGTTGGGATCGTCCGGGTCATTTCTTGTTGGCCTGGTGCATGCGCTCCATGCCTACGAGCGCAAGCGTGTCACTGCTGAAATGTTGGCGCAGGAAGCAGTCGAAATCGAAATGAGCCGTTTGAACGAGCCTGTTGGTAAACAAGACCAGTACATTGCGGCCTATGGCGGGCTGCTATGCCAGGAATATCGACAGGATGATTCTGTCGATGTGACGACTCTGAGCGTCAGCGAGACGACTTTGCGTGAGCTTCGGGACTCGCTGATGCTCTTTTTCGTGGGACAGACACGCAAGGCTTCGGCGCTGCTGGATGACCAAAGAAAGCGTTCAGAGCAGCGCGACAAGGCAATGCTGGAAGGCCTGCATTTTGTAAAACAGCTTGGAGAGGAAATACGGCGCGTTCTCGAGTCCGGAGCCCTGAATGAATTCGGAAGGCTTATGCACGAGCATTGGCTGCGGAAACGTGGGCGCTCCCGTGGAATGACAAATGACAGGGTGGATGCGTTGTACGAAGTCGCGCGCAATCACGGTGGCGCGACCGGTGGCAAGCTCGTCGGGGCTGGCGGCAGCGGGTTCCTGCTGCTGCATACCGCGGACCGAAAGCGCTTGCGCGGAGCGATGACGCAGGCTGGAGCCAAAGAAATGGAATTCGACTTTGACTTTGATGGCTCTGTTGTGATGATGCGCAACACGTGAAAATACGAGGGCAAGATGGCAGTTGCACCATTGAGGATTGGAGACAGTGAGGATCTCCGTGCCATGCGCGATGACGAAGTATCACTGGGGTCATTACTCATGGCGTTTAATCGTCGTCGCGCGATTTTCTTCTGCATCCTCATCGGTTGCCTTATCGCAGTCACGATGTATTGCCTGGTGGCGACACGGCGGTATCAGGCAACCGGCCAAATCCAGATACAGAAAGACAGTACCGGTGCTTTTGGACTGGAGAGCAGCGTAATGGGTGATGCTGTCGACTCTGCCTCAGACGCCCTGGACTACAACATCACTCTACAAACTGAAGCGAATATCCTGAGCTCCGATACGCTGGCATTACGCGTTATCCATGAACTTCATCTGGAGACGACGGAGGACTATTATCCGCCGGCTAAAGCGGGCAGGCATGCGGCGTTTCCTTCATGGTTCTTTTTTGGGAGGAAGCCGGTCGAACCATTGAGCGTGCCTCTTGAGAGTGCACCAAGTCGCCGTTATGTGGTGCTCAAGATATTCGCCAGCCATCTGAAGGTCGAGCCCGTCACAGGGACGCGACTCATCAATGTCAGCTATTCAAGTCCCGACCCGCAAATGGCTGCAGATATTGTGAATCATCTCATCAGCGCCTTGATGGACTACACGTTTCAGGCGCGGTTTACCGCTACAGCGCAGGCGTCGAACTGGCTCACAGCACAGCTCGATGATCTGCGGAAACAGACGCAGGATTTGCAGACAAAGGCGATTACTCTTCAGCGTGAAACCGGAATGTTTGGCGATGACGAGTCGCATAATGTTGTGCTGGCGCGGCTTGAAAGCCTGAATGAAGCATTGGCGGCAGCGGAGTCGAATCGCATCCTGAAGGAGGCAGTCTATCGCGTGGCCAGCAGCGGCGACCCCGAGCTGATTTCTGGCCTGAGCGGAAACTCCGGTGCCGGCGCAGTTGCATCGATGGCGAATTCTCTTGGTCTGATTCAAAACCTGCGCGCCCAGGAGGCCGCGGCGAAGGCAGAGCTGGATGAAGACCGGGTCAGATATGGAAGCGCGTATCCGCGTATTGCAGAACTGCAGGCGGAAGTTGCCGGAATTGATAAATCCATACAGGATGAGGTGCACCGCATCGGTGAGCGGGCGCGAACAGACTATGAGATCGCCGCAAGGACCGAGACTTCAGCTCGGACCGCGCTTGAGCAGCAGAAGAAAGTCGTCAATGACTTAAACGATAAGGCAATTGCTTATGGACTCGCGAAGCAGGAAGCCGATGGCAGCCGCGAGGTTTATGAAGGCTTACTCGCAAAGCTGAAACAAGCAGGTGTGCTTGAGGGGCTGCGCTCTACCAACATCACGGTTGTGAACCCGGCGCGTGTGCCGCCACCGAACAGACCTAGGAGTCCAAACATTTTGTTCTATTACGTGGCCGCGATTGTGGTGGGCCTTATCTGCGGCATTGCAGCGGCTTGGTTGAGGGACATTACAGACGCCAGGATTAGATCGTTGGACGAACTCGAACAAC
The DNA here is from genome assembly GCF_035631355.1 of Alloacidobacterium sp. Classification (NCBI taxonomy): domain Bacteria; kingdom Pseudomonadati; phylum Acidobacteriota; class Terriglobia; order Terriglobales; family Acidobacteriaceae; genus Alloacidobacterium; species Alloacidobacterium sp. The sequence continues at coordinate 21,706 of NZ_DASQIX010000024.1, read as the reverse complement.
TGACCGGCGCGCCGCTTCTGGGATTGATACCCGCCATTGAACGAAATAAAGGCCTCTCTCCAGGTGGAAGCCAGAAAAACTTAAAAGGACTCGGAAGGTACGGATTTCGGATCGCAACTTCCACTTATAGCGACAGCCCATTTGCCGAATCGCTGCGCTCATTACGCACATCGCTCATGCTGTCGCGCAGCAGCGGTGCTCCACAAGTGCTGCTTGTAACCAGTTCCAATGCAGGGGAAGGCAAGAGCACAATTTCGCTCAATCTGGCAACGGTTCTGGCGCAGCAAGGAGTACGGGTTCTGCTGGTAGATGCGGACTTACGGCGTCCTGTGCTGCATGAACGAATAGGCGTACATGCGCCTGTGGGCCTGAGCATTGCTCTTTCGAGCGACCAGACTGATCCTCAGGCGCTTCCAGTCGAGAGCATCCCGAACCTGTTCGCATTATGCGGCGGGCCAACTCCCCCATTCCCCGCGGAACTGCTGGGTTCGAAAAGAATGCAAGCTCTCTTAGCCCAATGGCGGAGTGAGTATGACTTCATAGTGATGGATGGCCCTCCAGCTTTACCCGTGACAGACGCAATTGTGTTGGAGCAGCTATGCGACGCGGTATTGTTGGTAGCCCGTCACGGTGTAACAGAAAAGAAGGTGGTTAACCGAAGCTATCGTGCGCTAATACGCCAACTGCCGCAGCATGTTGTTCTGGGGATCGTTCTCAACGCTGTACCGGGACGCTCTTCCGATTTTTACGAGTATTACGGCTACCGGAGCCACACCTATAGCGCTGAGGGAACGGTGAATGAAGCGAAGGCATAGCCTCTATATTCTTTTTCTGCTTTGCGCGTCGACGTGCCTCGGGTCGGCTCAAGTGAAACCGGCGGAAGACATTGTCGCTAAGCCCACGAATACTCGGGAGAGCCTGCTGATAGGCCCCGGCGATCTGCTGCACATTACAGTTTTTCGCGAGCCGGATCTGGAGCAAAAGGTGCGAGTGAAAGATTCGGGTGAGATTGATTTAGACCTTGCCGGAACTGTGAAATTGTCAGGACTGACTCCGCACGATGCAGCCAAAGCGATCGCGCAGCTTTATATGCAAAACCACTTTCTTAACCATCCTCAGGTGTCGGTCTTCATCGAAGAATACGCTACGCAGAGTATTTCAGTGTTAGGACAGGTGAACAAACCAGGCGCTTTCACTGTGACGACAATGCGCAGCCTGCTTGATGTGTTGGCCATGTCCGGAGGGCTGACGGAGATGGCTGACAGACATATCACCATCCAGCGAGCTGATCATAGCGGGAACATTGTCGTGTTCCTGCCAAACAACCCGCCTGTCAACGCTCGGGCTGCAGAAATGGTCTATCCGGGAGATACGGTGCTTGTACCAAAGGCCGGAATCGTTTATGTGCTTGGTGATGTTGGTCGCCCAGGCGGTTATATCATGCAGGACGACTCAAATTTGACGGTGATGCAGGCCGTTGCTCTGGCTGCTGGTGCAAACAGAACTGCCAAAGAAGATGCTGCCCGGCTCATTCGCAAAGTTAATGGCAGTTATCAGGAAAGCGCGGTGCCACTGCGCGATATAGAGAAGGGCAAAAAGCCGGACATGCAGCTCGAGGCAGATGATGTGCTCTATGTGCCCTTCAGCATGGCGAAGGATGTAGTGCTCGGTACCTCCAACATTCTGTCATCAACTAGTTCGGCAGCCATCTATGCGGCGCGATAGAATGCCTGCCGCCATCGGCACATCATGGCTGCATCAAGTCGGAATCGAGGATGTTCTATGCGTTTGTCTACTCGCGTTTTTTGCCATGCAAGGTGCAATTCCCGGCATTGCCCCGCACCAGTCAAGCGAGATGACAAATATAGCTGACACTGGCCTGATGAAGATGGCCGGCATTGGATCGCAGGTCATCGTCAACGGAGCGATCTGCATTCTTGTATTACTCCATTCGAGTCGGCTGTGGCGCTTTGCCTTCGCGTTGCAGTGGACTGCCGTGCTGGCCGCATTCGCTGTTTGCTCCACGCTTTGGTCGCAGGACGCTACGACAACTGCGCGGAGGTCGGTCCCGTTTGCGCTGGCTACGCTGTTCGGACTTTATCTTGCATCGAGATTTAAGATTCGTCAGCAACTTCTCACACTCACAGCCACAATGGTCGTTCTTGCCCTCGCAAGCATTTTGCTTGCTCTGTTTGTTCCATCCATTGGACTGGAAGCGTCAACAGGGCATTTCGGCAATTGGCAGGGCGCATTCACACAAAAAAACGCCTGCGGCAGGGCGATGGTTTTTGCCACAGCGGCAGTCTTGTCACTGCGAGGAAAGCCTCTTGTCCGCCTGTGCTGCTTCGCGCTGTTCTTGTTCGTCCTGGTGATGAGCGGCTCGCGCGGCGCTTGGTTGATCGAGGGGATGCTGCTTGTCTGCTATGGGATGTTGCGCTTGCTGGAACGCTTCAACTCGTCTGGCAGGATGTTGCTGCTGTTCGGTTCGATCATGATAATGGCCTGCACAGCTGTGGCCGCATGGATATATTTCCCGTTGCTCGCTGGGTTTGTGGGCAGAGATGCAACGCTGACTGGGAGAACGGCGATCTGGCAGCAGGTCTGGGAGGCAATCCTTAAGCATCCTTTTGTTGGCTATGGTTTTGCGGCTTTCTGGCAGGGAATGAAAGGCGAGTCTTACAACATAAGTCTCACGTTGCATTTTGTAGTTATGCACGCGCACAACGGGTTCCTGGAAATCTGGCTTGAACTTGGAGCGTTCGGGTTGCTGGTATTCCTCCTAAGTTACATGCGCGCATCGAGGAAGCTTTGGCCGTCTCTGCGCTCTGCGGAAATCGGCAGCGCATGTTGGATGGTATTTGTTCTGTTTCTAATTACAGTCTATGACCTGGATGAAAATACGCTGATTATCTTCAATGGGCTTTATTGGGTTCTCTACGTCGCGGCGGTTGCCGACATCGAAATCATGGCGCTCGAATGTAAGCGTCATCGACAACTATTTGAATTGAATATGTCTGGATGCGTGCCCGAGCACGCCACGGCATGACGCGGAATGGCAGCAGCAAAACCTTCACAAAATCGTGCCGAATATCCAGAGCACCTGCGATGCCTTTCGCTCCCTTACTGCAAGGCCATGCTGTCAGCGCCTCAAGCGAGTTTATCCGATTCAGTCGAGGAGCAATTAGATGAGGAGTGGTAAGGTGCTTATTTATCGCAATGAGCTTTTGCCGCTCTCCGAGACATTTATTCTTTCGCAGGCCGGCGCACTTCGCAGATTTGAGCCGGTGTTTGCTGGACTAATGCGAGTGAATAATGGCTTGGATTTAGCTCGCGAGACTGTTCTTACGTTTTGCGGGGAGGAGTCACTGGCTGAAAAAGCAAAACGGCGACTCTTCCTGCGGACTGGAAGCGGTCGCCTGTTTTCGCGCGCAATAGCAGAACAGGAGCCTCAAATCATACATGCGCATTTTGCCGTTGATGCCTGTGCCGTGTTGCCGATTGCGAGAAGGTTGCGCATTCCGTTGATTGTTACGTTGCACGGATACGATGTGTCATGCCATGAAGCGGCACTCGAACGCTGGCCGACGAACAAAGCGTATTTTCGGCGAAAAGAGGAGTTGTGGAGATATGTGGATACTTTCCTTTGCGTATCAGAACATGTGCGGCAGCGCGCATTATTCCGCGGGTTCCCCGCGCATAAACTCCGCGTCCATCACCTCGGCATTCAGCTTTCCAGGGACAGCACGCTAGAGCGCGATCGTGACAAAACAATCGTGCTCTTTGCCGGCAGATTAGTCGAGAAGAAGGGCTGCATCTATCTCATCCGCGCGATGGCGCGTGTACTAGAAGACATTCCAGAGGCTCAGCTCGTGATCTCCGGTGATGGTCCTCAGCGCGCAATGCTTGAAAGGGAGGCTGCATCGTGCTGCCGCAATGCAATCTTTCTAGGCCACCAACCCCATGCCGCTGTGCGCCAGTGGATGCGGCGAGCACGCGTGCTCGTTGCTCCAAGTGTTCGGGCGCGCAATGGCGATTCCGAGGGGCTGCCAACTGTGCTCTGCGAGGCTCAGGCGGAAGGGCTGCCGGTTGTTGCATTCGACACAGAGGGAGTTATAGAAGCCCTTTTCCCGGAGCGGCGAAGTTCTCTGGCGAAAGCAGAAGACGTTGCTGCATTGGCGAAGGAGATTGTTCATTTTTTGAAGGACGACAAGGCTTGGCGCCGGGCGAGCGATGCAGGAATGCGTCATGTGAAGGCACATTTCGATCTCGCCGCGCAGTCACAGCTGCTCGAAGAGAAGTACGATGAGGTCCTTGTGAGGTCTCGTGCCTGAACCTGGCAGCCTACGCCGCAATACGCTCTGGATGATCTCCGGAAACGGTGTGTCGTTGGCATTCCAGGCGGCGTATTTCATCTTGATTGGCCGGACACTTGGAAGCCATGAATACGGCGCATTCGTCGGTGTTGTCGCACTGGTGAATGTGCTCAGCCAGTTCAGTAGTGTGGGCATGGAAATGATTCTCGTGCGCAATATCAGCCGCGCGCGCGATTCCTTTGCCTGCACTTGGGGAAACGCGTTGCAGATCAGCGTATATGGCTTTGCAGCCCTGCTCATTCTGGCGATGCTGATTGGCCATTTCACGCTCAAACCGGAGTTGCTGCGTCTGGTTCCATACATCGCCTTGTCGGATGCTTTGCTGGGGAAAATTGTCCAGCTTGCAAGCCGTGCTTTTCAGGGTGCGGACATGCTGAACTGGACAGCAAGACTGGCCGCGTTCACGAATATCATCCGCGCTGTGGCAGCGCTGGGGCTCTTCTTTTTTGCGAAGTTTGTACATCTTCATGCAAACGCGCTCTTATGGACAAGAATCTATTGGCTGTCGTCACTCGTAACTGCAACCATCGCTTTTGGGGCAGTCACGAAGCTACAGGGGTGGCCGAGATTCAGCAGTATCAGATTGCGTGACCTGACAGAAGGGTTCAGCTTTGCGTTGTCCAGTTCTTCGATTTCTGTCTATAACGACATTGACAAGACTTTTCTTGTCAGCGCGGGCCAGCTATACGCCGCAGGAATCTATTCTGCGGCTTATCGCATTATCGATGTTGCCAGCGTTCCCATCTATGCCATCTACGCTGCTGCAGCGCCACGCTTTTTTCGAGACGGCGAGCGCAGCGTCAAAGAAGCATTGGCATTAGCGAACCGGTTACTTCGACGGACTGTTCCATACGGAATGGGCATTGCGCTTTTGCTATGCATCGCTGCGCCATTACTGCCCAATCTTTTTGGCGCTTCATTCCGCGGCTCAGTTGAGGCTCTGCGTTGGTTGTGCCTGCTTCCGCTCATGCGCGGTCTGCACTATGCGTGGGGAACCGCGATTACAGGTTCGTCATCGCAGTGGTACCGCACGACGACGCAGTTGACAGCGGCTGGACTCAACGTGCTGCTGGATATCGCATTGATCGCGCGATGGTCCTGGCGTGGAGCCGCCGCTGCTAGTTTGTTGACCGATGCGGCGTTGGTCGCAATGAGCCTGGTTGTGGTGCTTTAGCTACGCGCGAGAGAGAACAGACGCGCAGCAATGCTCATGCAGGCTGCGTGAGTGTCGGAATCGTCACGGCTCTCAGAACTCTTCTGATTCAGTGGATGCAACTTCCTTGTCTTTGATTTTCGGGCTGCCGAAGATGCGAAAGCCGGACACGTTGCGCAGATGGAACGCGGGTTGGTAATTGTCGCCGGGTAGCTTGATGCGGAAAAGGTCGGCATCTGTAACCGTATCGAGTACAAAAGCAGGACGCGCATCCGGCGAAGCATAAGCGATCTCAACATTGGTCAGCTCAATGTTATTCACATGTCGAATGTAGAAGCCATGCCCGGGCATCGGGCCGAACATATGCGGGTCAGGGTAGCCGGCTTCATTTTCCGGAGGCTGAAGCGCCGCCATTTCGGCTGTTCCTCCGCCCTGGTGATGAAGATAAATGTCATGAATCTTCAGGTCTGCGATTGGATGGCCGGGAATCCCGCTGATGATTGCTGCGTACTTCGATGCGGAATTGTAGCTGACGATGTTGCTGAGAATGACCCGGCGATTGTCGCCAACCGGAACTCCCGCGGGGCCACGCATGCGGCTGCCAAGGCGAATAAAGATGGGCGCACCGGAAATATCGCGCATAGTGATGTTGGTGAAAGCCACGTCTTCAAGCAGCGCTCCGTCCACGCTTTCCAGAGCGATGCCGTTGCAGCCCTCAAAGACACAGTTGGAGACAGTAATGTTCTTGAACCCGCCATTTGATTCTGTTCCAAACTTGATCCGTCCAGTGCGCGGCACTCGCTGATCGGAAGGGAACTTCTTAAATGTGCCGTCCAGCAGCGTTCCGAGCTCATAACATCCAGTGACATAGCAGTTGGTGATCGTCACATTCTCAGTCGCGCGCGCATAACCAAGCGCATAGGAGCTTTTCGGGCAGATACCGTCATCCCAAGGCGAATTGACGGCGCAGTTTGAGACGCGGACATTCTTGCAGCAGTCAATGTCCATGCCGTCGCGGTTGGTGTCGATCTTCAGGTTGTCGATGATGAGATTGTCGACACCAGTCGCAAGAATTCCGAAGTGCCCGCCTTTGATGATTGAGAAGCCGGCCAGCGTGATATTGCGACAATTCTTCAGGCCGATGGCCTTGTTGCCGATGCGCGGCTCTTCCGCGCGCGGTTCTTCCCGTGTGCCCCGGCTCAGGCCCTTGCCCAAGATGAGTCCCGGCCCAAAGATGGATACATCATGCAGGTTTTCTCCCCAGATCAGGCTGTTGTGCCAGTGGTTGTGCCCGAAGTCCTGATAGGCTTCCCACGGAGCGTTCGATTCGGCGGGATCATATCCATCGCCGTGATCGGCAGGAGTTTCCGCGGCGAGAATGGTCGCGCCCCGCATGATTTGTAACGCAACGTTGCTCTTTAAACGGATGGAGAACGAATTGTAGATCCCCGCGGGGAAGAGCACTGTGCCGCCGCCCGCGTTTGCCGCGGCTTCAATAGCGCGATTAATGACAGGCGAGTCGATGGTTTTGCCGTCACCTGTGGCGCCGAATAAACGAACGTCATAAATGCTGCCGCTCGGCTGGTGCGAGGTAGTCTGTGCGCCAATGCCCATCGGGGCGAGCGCCGCCGCGCCTATGGTGGTGTATTTCAGGAAATCACGGCGCTGCTGCTGCATAGGGTGCCTCTCCTAAGTGGTCTGACCTCTTAGAAACGATACATCAGGGACAGCAGGCTTGTCCGCTGAAGGGGTTTTGAAGGACGGGCGTTCCGAAGTACGGAACGCCCCAGAATGGACTAGACGGCGTTCTGAAATGCTGTCACAACTTCAGAAATGGCTATGTCTTGGCTGGAGGCGGTGGCGCGCGTCACGATCTCCACCTTGCCCTCCGCGGCTTTTTTCCCGACGTTGATGCGGTAGGGAATTCCAATTAGGTCGGCGTCCTTGAATTTGACCCCGGCGCGCTCTTCTCGATCATCGAGCAGGACGTCGAAGCCAGCGGCCTCAAGATCTGCGGCAATGCGCTCGCCGGTTGCGAGCAGGGTTGTGTCGGTCGCATTTGTGATGGTCACCACAACTTCAAACGGAGCGATGGAGCGGGGCAGCCAGAAGCCGTTAGCGTCATTGCTCTGCTCAATCGCCGCGGTCAGGATACGCTCGATGCCGATGCCGTAGCTGCCCATAATCGGCGTTACCTCCTTGCCGTTTGGATCGAGCACGCGCGCGCCCATGCTCTCAGAATATTTGTAGCCCAGCTTGAAAATGTGGCCTACTTCAACAGCCTTTGCGACTTTCAGCGGCGATCCGCACTGGGGGCAGCCTTCGCCTTCAACCACGTTGCGAATATCGGCAGCGATGGTCCACGAGAAGTCTCGGCCCGGTACTACGTTGCGGTAGTGATAGTCGAGCTTGTTCGCTCCGCAGACCATGTTTTCGCGGCCTTCAAGAGCGCGGTCGAGAATGACGGGCACGCCTTCGTCGCCCAAAGCTTTGGCCGGAGCGAGGCCGGTTGGCCCGAGAAACCCTGCCGGGCCATGGATGTAGCGCTCCAGCTCTTCGGCCTGCATCGGGCGCAATTCGCTGGACTTGATGAGTCCGAGCAGCTTCGTCTCGTTCACCTGATGATCGCCGCGCAGGAAGATGACTACCGGACTCCAGACAGACTCGCCTTTAGCATTCTTGGTTTCTGCCATATAAGCGACGCACTTGATGTCCTGCGCCTCGGAGATGTTGAAGAACTTCGCAACATCGGCTACAGCCGCAATTCCTGGCGTGGAAACCAGTTCCGGAGTGCCGTCACCTGTCGGGGCGAGCTCTGTGACCGGAGCGAGCTTAGACACGGCCTTCTCCAGGTTCGCCGCATAGTCGCATTTGGGACAACTGACGATCAGGTCTTCGCCCGCTTCGGTGTAGACCATGAATTCCTGCGACTGCGTGCCGCCCATCGCGCCGGAGTCAGCTTCGACAGCGACAAAGTTCAGTCCGCAACGCGTAAAGATGGCGCGGTAGACCTGGTCGTGCAGGTCAAAGCTTTTGTCGAGACCGGCCGCGTCCAGATCGAAGGAGTAGCTGTCCTTCATGATGAACTGGCGTACGCGCAGCAGCCCGGATTTCGGTCTTGGTTCATCGCGGAACTTGGTCTGAATCTGGTACCAGATCTGCGGCAACTGCTTGTAGCTGCGAATCTCGTTGCGAGCAATGCTGGTCATCACCTCTTCGTGTGTAAAGCCCAGGCAGAGCCATGCGCCTTTGCGGTCCTGCAAGCGGAACATGTTCTGGCCCATGACGGACCAGCGGCCGCTCTCCTGCCAGAGCTCTGCCGGATGAAGGGTGGGCAGCAGGAATTCCTGCCCGATCTTGTCCATCTCTTCGCGCACAATGCCTGTAATTTTGTTGATGGCGCGCTGCCCGAGAAACAGGTAGGAGTAGATGCCGGCGCTCAGTTGCCGGATATATCCGGAGCGGACGAGGAACTTGTGGCTGGCGACTTCGGCATCTGCCGGAGCCTCGCGAAGAGTGGGGATGAAGAGCTTAGACCAACGATGCATGCTTGCTTTGTGCTTTCTCAAAGATTGGAATGAGGATGAACTTCCATTCTAATCGCTACATCGTTCAAGAAAATGGGGGGTGGCCCGCTTTCGCTCTTAATGATGACTGCGGTATTTAATACAGCCCTTGCACCCGGTTAGCTTTTTGGAGCAGCAGGATTGTCGAGTTTAAAGCCCGCAGTGGCCATTCCACGTTGAGCCTCGGGGTTCTTCATGAACGTGTCCCACACAAAGGACGTGCGCACATTCTCCGCCATTAGCATGGTAATGCCGGTGTCGATACCGACGACGTCATTGTCATACCATTTTTTTAACGGATTGAAGGCGTCAACGAAGCCGTAGCGGCACCAGGCCTGAGGGTAACGAGCTTTGATGTTTTTCAGAACGAGCAACGTAGCATCTGTCAAAAAAGGCAGTGAGCCTCCAGTCGCTGCCGGAACGACGGTCCCATCGATCGGGCCCGTTGCCGGCGGTCCACCCCAGACTACGTAGCCATTGAGGGAGTCGGAGGCGGTGATACCCCAGAGATCATCGCTGTAATCGGGAAAGGTTTTTGCCAGTTCCACGCAGAAGCGACGGTGAACCTCTGTAGCAGTGGCCGAGTTCTGAAAGTAGTTCGCATACTCATCGCGCTTGTGGCGGAAGTCGAACCATGCTTGCGAGTACTGATGCACAAAGAGAGGAGCAAACGAGCCGATATAACGCAGTCCGTCATACTCGAAGGTCATCCGTTTCCACGCGGACCACGCTTCAGGCGGCAGGGGATGAGAGGAGGAACCCATCCCGAGCAGGTAGATCATCATCAATTCGCTATAGTAGTCCCACTTGGAAGGCAGGAAGCCGAACTCAGGAGTCCATCCCATGGGCAATAATGTGATGTCCTGCGATAGCCACTTCCAATCTACGCGGTCGAATATTGCACGTGAAAGTTGAACAATGTCACGATCCTTGAAGTGCTGGCGGCAGGTAAGAATGCCGCAGAGAAGGATTGCTGTGTCGACAGAAGAGACTTCGGAATCCCAAATCCTTTCCCCCGTATTCATGTTGGCAAAGTGATAGAAGAACCCGCGATGCGTCGGCAGCTTCTTCCAAACAAATGAAAGTGTCGCGATGACGCGCAAACGGGCGTCCTGATGGGAGATGAAGCCGCGCTTTTCAGCAATGCAGATGGCTGTCAAACCAAATCCGGTTGACGCGATGCTTGCGGCCACACTGGTGTCCGCTGTACGCACGTTGCACCGGTCTTTGATCAATCCAGTCTCTGGATTTGCCTGCTCCCAGAAGAAGAGGAAATTGCTTCGTTCAAGATCGTCCAAGAACTGATCATCCTCAGGCGAAAGTGCGGTCGGCGGAGGCGCAGGCGCCGTTTCTCCAAACTGGCTCGCGGTTCGATGTTGTATTGGTATTTGTGCTGACACGGGTAGAGACTTCCACTCGGCGAGCGGCAGAACAAGGGAGACACTGGCCAGTTGACGCAGCAACTGGCGTCGGGAAATGCCATTCCCTTGTGAATCGACTATCTTGCGAATGTGCGCTTCACTCTTTCCATCGAATTTCATCGGCGCTTTCATCCATGCTCATTCAACCCATCCGGAGTTCGCCGGCAACTAATTCAGGTAGCACTAAGCAAATCATTGAATAATAGATGCAGGGACGCAATTGCAAGAGCCGTCCACTGACGGCGCTTGCGTCCCATCGTCTATGGTATGGACTGATGGGAAAGAAAACTCTTTGGACGATCATCGCAATTGTCTCGGTCATAGTCGCGCTGCTCCTGCTGCGCGCGTACTGGAGGAAATCGATCGCTGTGCGGCGGACAATTCCGATTGAAGGCGCAGTGATCCGGCACGATGCTGATGCTGAGAAAGAACTCCCGATAGCGGATGTTGCAATCACTGTTTCGGATGGAGTGAAAACGATCACGACCCGGTCCGAAGCTTCAGGATACTTCAAGCTTGTCTGGCAAAAAGGAGTCTTATCTGAAGAGCCCCTGATCGTCAGTTTTCGAGATCCGAGCTACGAACCGCTCGATTTGACGGTGCAGACCGGAAGATTGAAGACGAAGCCTCTGCTATATATTGCGGCGATGAATCCCATCCCTGAGAAGAGGATGGCTGGATCCAATCGCCCGGACAAGGTGGTCTCCAATGTACGAGTGAGATATACGATCAACTCCCGAATGGAGACGAATGTGGGCAGCGCAGTCAAAACTTTTCAGGTGGTCAATAAGGGAAACGTGCCCTGCAATCACCAGGCTCCATGTTCACCGGATGGAAAGTGGAAGGCATCGTTTGCGTCCGCGTCCCTGGATGCTGGCGCGGGCAATATGTTTGGCAATGTAAGAGCCTCCTGCATTGCGGGGCCCTGCCCGTTTACGCGTATTGATTCAAGTGGTTTTGTCCGCGGTGGGCGCAACATCCACATTGCAGCTTTGGATTGGTCTGACTCGACCACGTTCCTGATGCAGGCTGAAGTCTTTCACGACACAATTATTTCCAATGTTCGTGAATTGTATCCTGTCATCTTCGGCCGGACGCTCAACTTTACCCTGCCCCCATCTGAGGAAGGCGTCAGCCTGCAGGCCGAAATTGATGGGCTTCCCATCGTATTTCCTCTGAGTCCGGACCTCAACTTGAGCTGGGCCACTTGCTCCGTCCGGACGGATGCGGAAAAGGAGAAGACTATGATTTATCGTTGCGAACTTAAACCTGGTTATCGTTTTTGATCTGCGATAAGCCATGTTCAGTTCCAGATTGAGAAAGAGGGTCTGCGAGCTTGTGTTGAGTGTAATTAATTCATGGCCATTGTTTCCGGGTTGCCGCCGACATACGAACGTCTCTGTCAGCAAAGCCGGTTCCTCGAACACTCACTCTCCGAAACTGTTCCGATAACTGTAATGGCTTTGTCAGTCCTGGCCGTGGTGATGTAGAAAGGCAGCGAGGGTTTGCTCAAGCCCGATCCACATTTTATGGATGATGTCTCATGATGCGGGATTTCTCGGAGTTGCATACACCTACCGGGGCGCTGGGTTCGCTACCCGCGCATAAACACGACTGGCAGCAATATCGCCTCAGCCAGGACAAAGTGGAGGCGTTTCACCGCGACGGATATCTGGCCGGAGTGCAGATGCTCAACGACCGCCAGATTGAGGCGCTCTGCATCGAACTGGCGAAGCTGATGGAGCCATCGCATCCCTCGCATCAGCTGTTCCACGAGTATCACTCGAACGAGTCCAGCGACCCGGATACGATCCTATTTCACGCCCTGGGTGCCTGGCGGACCGGGCCAGCATTTCACGATGTGCTGTGGAGTCCGGCGTTTTTGGTAGCAGCGTCGCAACTGCTGGATGGGGCGGTCCGGTTCTGGCACGACCAGCTCTTCTGCAAGCCCGCGCATCACGGCGGCGTGGTGGCATGGCACCAGGACTACTCGTACTGGACGCGGACGCAGCCCATGGCGCACTTGACGTGCTGGATGGCGCTCGACGACAGTACCCGCGACAATGGCTGCTTGTACTACGTCCCTGGGAGCCACAAATGGGACCTGTTGCCAATTACAGGGCTTGCGGGCGACATGAACGAGATCATGACGGTGCTGGATGAGGAGCAGAAGCAGGCGTTCCGGCCAGTGCCGATCGAGTTGAAGCGCGGACAGTGCTCGTTCCACCATCCGTTGATGGTGCATGGGTCGTATGAGAACCGCTCTGACCGTCCGCGGCGGGCGACGCTGGTAAATGTGTTCCGCGACGGAGTGCGTTCAGCAAGCGACGAGCCGCTACTGACCGGCGTGCCGGTGGTTTCGAAAGGACAAAAGATAGAGGGGCGATTCTTTCCGCTGCTGTTTGATCCGCATGTGATGGAGAACTGAAAGAAAACAGTGGCATACCCACCGCGCCGGCGCGGGTACACTGCACGCGCGCTCGAACGCTGCTGGAGCCACAAAGCCAATATTGTCTTGACTTTGTGCTTGGCCATGATTCATACTCCGGCAACTATCGAAGGCAAGATGTTACCAATGCCAAACTAATCAGCGCGATCCCCGTTCCACTCAAGGAGGCGGTACTGTGACTTCGTGCAAAAGGTTTCGATTTGTACTCAGCGTATGCGCCATCACCCTCTTCTGCATAACGGCGGCTTGGGCCGCAATCACGGGTTCCATTTCTGGAGTTGTTACCGATCCGACCGGCGCGGTCATGCCAGGACTCACCATCGTCGCGACGAATGAGTCGACAAATGTGGCCACGACAGCCGTGACCGACTCCAAAGGGTTTTACAACTTTCCGATCCTTAATGTCGGCATCTATGACGTAAGCGTTAAACAGCCCGGCTTTCGCGATTATTTGCAGACTGGAGTAAAGGTCGATGCAAACTCCGCCATTCGCATTGATCTTCAGATGGAAATTGGAGCTGTCACCAACACCGTAAGTGTCAAGAGCGACGCGTTACAGGTGGAAACACAGAGCACGCAGATGGGCGTAGTCATCGACGGCCAGAAAATTACTTCTGTGCCGTTGAATGGACGTTCTTACATCGACCTGTTGAAGTTGCAACCAGGCGTGTCGCCTTATTCCCATAGCCAGGACAGCAGCACATCGGGGGTGGGAGCGACGCAGGTCTCGGGAGACCTGGACAACGGTCAACAATCCGTTAATGGAGGCCGCACCGCCTCCAACGCATTCATGGTGAATGGGGCAAATGCAGAAGAAGGCGTCCACAACGGTGCCGCCATGATCCCCAATCTCGACTCCATCGCGCAGTTCCGTATCATCACGAACAACTTCGATGCGGAGTATGGAAACTACAGCGGTGGCCAGATCAATGTAGTCACCAAGTCAGGAACCAATCAGTATCACGGCACAGTCTTCGACTTCCTTCGCAACACAGCTCTGGATGCCCGAAACTACTATGCTCCGACGCGCGGTGTTTTTATCCAGAACCAATTCGGCGGAACGGTCGGAGGACCGATCCGGAGGAACAAGATTTTCTGGTTTGGCGACTACCAGGGAACGCGGCAGATTTTGGGACAGACCCAGAGCTATCCCGTGCCTTCAGACTCCGACCGTACAGGCGATCTGACGGACCAGGCGGCCTCGCTCACTGGTACAGTTGTCGGCGCCGGCTGGGCCAACACTCTTTCGCAGACATTGGGATATCCCGTACAGCAGGGGGAAAATTATTACACTCCAGGCTGCGCAGATCCCGGAACTTGCGTCTTTCCCAATGCAGTCATTCCGCAGAACGCGTGGTCGCCGGTTGCGGTGAACTCGCTGAAGTTTCTCCCTGCGGCCAATGGAGTTATCAACAATACTCCTAACTTCTCCACCTCTGCCTACAACGGGACGTTGAGCGACGATAAGGGGAGTGGCCGAATAGACATTCCTACGCGGATTGGCGCGGTGTTTGGCTACTACTTCATTGACCGGTTCCAGACCGTGAATCCGTACAGCCAGGTAAATGTCCCGGGCTTTGCTGCAACCAATCACGGTCAAACACAAATGGTCAATTTAGGGTTGACGACCACGTTTAGCTCATCGACTGTTAATGATGTTCGTCTCGTATATCTCCGCGATGTAAACCTGACCGGCCAACCCACTTCAGGCCAGGGTTTGGGTGTCACCCTTGCCGAGCAGGGGTATGTTACCCCGTGGGGTCCCGCGGGCGGCATCTCCCCTATCAACCCTGCATACGAGGGTGTTGCGAACCTCATGTTCAACAACTTCAGCCTTGGTGTTCCGCCCGACGCACTGAGGCAATATAACAACACCTTTCAGATCATCGATAACTTCACCAGGATCATTGGGACGCACACGCTGCAGTTTGGCACTAACCTCCACTACAACCAGATCAACGAGCGTAACTACGACTGCTACGATGGGTGTTATGGTTTTAATGGTTCAGAGACTGGCCTGGATTTTGCTGATTTCCTGATCGGGGCGCCGGACAGCTTTGTGCAGGCCAGCCAGCAGCTTCTCGATTCGCGGAGTAAGTATTACGGATTCTATGGTCAGGATAGCTGGCGTGCGACCCGCAATCTCACCCTCAACTACGGTCTCCGCTGGGAAGCCGCTACTCCCTGGTACGACACCCAGAACAAGCTGGAAACGGTCGTTCCCGGGGAGCAATCGCTATCGTTTCCGGGTGCTCCCCTTGGTCTGGTTGTTCCACTGGATCCGGGAATTCCTCGCACGCTCGGACCCACCAAGTACACCAACTTTGGTCCTAGGATTGGTTTTGCCTGGGCGCCGGACGTGAGCGACGGTCTTCTTAGCAAAGTACTGGGCGGCTCTGGAAAATTCAGTGTACGCGCGGGTTACGGCATCTTCTATAGCTCTATTGAAGACGCTACTGGCTTTGTCGAAGTAGGGGACGCTCCCTACGGCAACTACTACTCTGTGTCATCCACTGAGCTGGCCACCCCGTTTGTTGATCGGCCGTCGGGAACTCCGGCGGGACAGAAGTTTCCCTTCGTCTTTCCACCCACTAATGTATCGCCTAAAAATCCTGATACAACGTTTAACTGGGCGGCAGCCACACCCATCGGCGGGTCTGACTATTACTACTACAAAAACAAGGTTCCCTATGTTCAGGAATGGGAACTCTCTATCCAGCGCCAATTAGGGACGGCAACCGTGCTCGGCGTCAGCTATGTCGGCACTGTGGGAAGGCAGTTGCTGACGTTTGAGGAATCGAATCCTGGCGACCAGGCGCTCTGTCTACAACTAAGTAATCCCGCTAATGTGGCGCCCGGTACGACAACTTGCGGCCCGTATGGCGAAGACACGGTTTATACCACGGCGAGCGGCCAGACCGTGGAAGGAACGAGGCCGACCTTCGGGATTAACTTCAACAGCAATCCTTACATGAAGACGGCAGTCGGTTCCAGTTTCAACTCGTTGCAGATCAGTCTGGAGCACAACGAAAAATACGTAAACTTCCTCATTGGATATACCTTTGAGAAGTCGCTCGATAACGGTTCAGACTCCTTTGACGCGACCAATCCGTTGAATCCGTCCCAAACCTATGCACTATCGAGCTTTGATGTTCCTCATAACCTGGTTGCCAGCTACACCGTTCAGTTGCCCTTCGATCATTTCGGCGGAGGGAATATTGTGAAGCGGTTCACCGCCGGTTGGGAGCTTTCCGGCGTAGCAACGTTTGCCAAGGGAGAGCCGGTCACTCTCAATGAGGATGACGATAATTCACTGCTGGGCGCCTTTAATGCAAACGTCGATGTGCCGAGCTACGCGAACAATGGCAGCTCTCTTTATGTAAATCGGAACCCGCGAAAAGGGCTGCCCTATTTCAACCCAGACTACTTCGTCCCGGAACCAATAGGGCAAGTAGGCAACGCAATGCGGCGATACTTCTCCGGTCCCGGCATCAACAATTTTGATATGGCCCTGCTAAAGAGCACTGACATTACCGAGGGCACTAAGCTGCAGTTTCGTGCAGAAGCATTCAATGTTTTCAATCACGCGCAGTTTACGAATCCAAATGGGCTCGTCAACAATACCGGCCAGGGCGGTTTCGGTTATGTAACCGGCGCCAATGATCCTCGTATTATGCAAGTTGCGTTGAAGTTCCTCTTCTAAGGTGCTGGAAAACGAAGGGGGCATGTCCCATAAGGGAGAAATCGTCTCAATGTGGCATAGGTGTGAAGTGATTGCCCCTCTCTGTATTTTGCTGGCGCTAGGCACGCCCGGAACCTTGTTGGCACAAGACAAGACAAGCGCCAGTCTTCCAGGAGAATCGCAGGGCTCGGCTTTATTCTCTTCAAACTGCGCCGTGTGTCACGGGGCTGATGGCCGCGGCGGTGAGCACGCTCCGGACATCGCAACGGCGTCTGACGTGCAGCGCCTGACGGACAAAAACCTCATCGACATCGTTAAGAATGGAATCACTGGGACAGGCATGCCCGGATTCAGTGAGCTTGGGCAGAACCAGATACTCGCGCTCGTCAGCTACCTTCGGACATTGCAGGGCAAGAACAGCACAGTTACCCTTCCCGGAAATCCGGAGCATGGAGAAGCTCTCTTCTTTGGAAAGGCGCAATGCTCGGAGTGCCACATGGCGCAGGGCAAAGGCGGATTCATTGCCGCCGATCTTTCGTATTCTGATGCAAACACCAACGCGAGCCATCTTCGTCAGGTCATACTGGAACCGGAGAAGGCCCTGCCAGCGCAAAAGAGGGCTGTCACGCTCACAACCATCACCGGGCAGAAGTTTACGGGCGCGCTCAGAGCACAGGACAACTTTTCAATCACGATTCAAAGCCTCGATGGAGCCTTTCATTACTTTCCCAACTCACGGCTCACTTCCGTGGACGTCGGCTCTCGCTCACTCATGCCGGATAATTACCGATCAAGACTGAGCGACACAGAAGTGAATGATCTGGTGAGTTATCTGATCCGCATTGGCTCTCAATCCGCTAGACCCAATGATGATTCCTCCGATGATGATGACGAATAGAGGGACGCCTGACTCAATATCTGAACTCCTCATGGAGCGGAAAATGATCAATGCCCGGCAGCTTCCTGCTTTGACTTTCTGCGCCCTACTCTTTGGCGCACTTTTTATCCATGTTTTGGCTCAAGCTGCGCCACTGTCGGATGGCGCGCCTGCCAGCCCTAGCGTCCTGGCAAATGGAACGCTCTATGTATCCGGCCAGGGAAGCCGCAGGTCCGATGGAAGTCGTCCACAGGAATTTCCGGAGCAGGTAGCCCAGGCTTTACATAATGTACAAGCGATTCTTCAAGGTGCGGGGATGGACTTCGACAATGTCGTGTGGATGAATATCTATCTGACTTCCACAACGGACATCGCCGCCATGGACGATGTTTATTGGAAGGAAATTGGCAGCAATCCTCCTGCCCGCACCGTTCTGACCGTTGCCGCCCTTCCCGACGGAGACCGTATCGAAATCAATTGCATCGCCGTTCAGGACAAAGCGCATCGCCACGCTGTCTGGCCGCAGGGATGGCCGAAAGAACCGCATTCAGACCCACCTGCCATCCAGGCCGGAGACGTTTTGTATCTGTCAGCGCAAGGCGGAGCGGATCCACGCAGCGGAAGGTTGGCGTCTGATTTTTCTGGTGAAGTGAAACAGGCACTCGACAATGTAAACACTGTTCTGCAGGCTGCTCATATGACCACGAAAAATGTGGTGTGGGTGAATCCATATATGAGCGTTGGAGGCAAGTACGATGCGATGGGCAAGATTTATGCGACGTACTTTGAATTCGGCAATACGCCTGGGCGCGGAACCATCCAGGTCATGGGTCTTCCGAAAGGGAACCACATTGTCTTCAGTTGCATCGCCGGCGCAGACCTGAGCAAGCGCAAAGCTGTGCGGCCGAGAAATATGCCCCCCAGCCCCACGGCCAGTCCGGGCGTGCTGTACGGTGATACGCTTTATCTCTCTGCGAAAGATGGCTTCATCCCGGGCCAGGGCATCGTTACGCCTGACTTAGATTTGCAGCTTCGCCAGTCGATGCGCAACCTTCTCGATGGCCTCGAAGAAGCCGACATGGATTTTTCCGACGTTGTTTTCAGCACGGTCTACCTTCGGCAGATGCAGGATGAAGATCGCATGAACGCGCTGTATGGAAAATTTTTCAAAGGGAAATATCCCGTGCAAACGGTGCTACAGCAGAATCGTGAGACGGATGATGAAGCGGCCGAGCAAATTTCGTTTATTGCGGTAAGAAAGCAAAAATAATGAGAGAAGAGAAGAGAAATCGTGGCTGACATCCAACTGAAGCGCAGAACATTTGTAAAATGGGTCGCGGCATTTCCCCTTCTTGCGCAGGTCAGTATTCAGCAGGCAATGGGATCAGGCTGGGCTGAGGTAGCGAAAAATTCCACCGACAATGTCTACACTCGGCTGGGCGTCAAGCCAATCATCAACGGCCGCGGGACCTGGACTTACCTGAGTGCGACCCTCGAATTGCCCGAGGTGAAAGCCGCTCAGGAAGCAGCAGCGCAACACTACGTCAATATCTTCGAACTCCAGGTTGCCGTAGGACGCCGCCTGGCGGCGCTCACGGGCGCTGAATCAGGGATGATCACCTCGGGTGCGGCAGGCGCCATGGCTTCCGCAACCGCAGGATGTATCGCCGGAGCAGACCCAGACAAAGTCTGGCAACTTCCCGACACGACAGGCCTCAAGCACGAAGTAGTCATGGTGGGTGGAAGAAGCCCATTCGACAGCGCGATTCGTTTGGCTGGCGGCAAGCTCGTCCTTGCCGATTCTGCCGAGCAGCTTCCGAATGCAATCAGCGCGAATACCGCGATGATCTATACCACCTCGTCTCCAGAGCAACTCGCTAAAGAGATCGCGATTGCAAAGAGTCACAACGTACCCATCCTCATGGACGCCGCCGACGGTATCCCTCCGATAGAGAAGCTGCGGCTCTTTGCCAAGATGGGGTGCGATCTTTACACCGTGAGCGGCGGCAAGGGTCTTTGCGGTCCGCAGTGCAGCGGAGTGCTGCTTGGCCGCAAAGATCTGATCGATGCCGCCCTTGCCAACACCAGCCCGTGGGAAGGTGCCGTGTGCCGTCCCATGAAGGTTGGCAAGGAAGAAATCATCGGCTGTCTTGCCGCAGTGGAAGCCTGGTTTCACATGGATTTAAATGCTCTCAACAAAGAATGGTCCACTCGAGTGCAGCGCATCGCGTCTTTGGTTGGCACCGTTCCGGGAGTTGAAACTAAAATCTATACGCCGGAAACAAATCAATATCCGACCCTCACGGTTTCCTGGAACGAGCCTGTATGGGACTATACCGTTGCCGACTGCGCTCGCGATCTTCTGGATGGAACGCCAAGCATTGCAGTCCTTACGGACGATAATCCAAGCGATGTGCTATCTCGAAAAAACATCCCCAGCAAAATCACCAAAGGATCGCAGCCAAACAAGCTTGAGATTGTTTCCATGACGCTGAAGCCGGGCGAAGAGATCATCGTGGGCAAACGGCTGCGGCAATTGCTGTCTGCGGCTAGTGGAAAGGCGAAGTCGAAACCGGAGGCGGGATGAATGGGCGGTGGCAGACCCTATGAAGATCTTGATTTTAATCTCATGCTGCACATGAAGGCCTTGCAAATGAAACAACCCATCGGAAAGTGGTTGATGGCTACAGTCATGACCTTCTCGCCTTTGCTCGCCCAGCAAAGTGCTTCCCATACCGCGTCTCCATGCACCATTCGGGCGGTGGAGTTTGACGGTTGGCACGGCGAAGAAGTCGCGAATAACTGGGTTCGTCTGACGTTTGTTCCCCAGCTTGGTGGACGGCTCATGCAGGTCGCGTTCAATGGGCATAACTATCTATTCGTAAATCCGGTTTACAAGGGAAAATACATTTCACCGGACGAGGCAGATGGCCGCTGGATCAACTATGGCGGCGATAAAATCTGGCCTTTGCCCGAAGGCAATGATGACGAGCAACACTGGAACGGGGCGTCCACCGCGCTCGATGATGGGATGTACACCTTCACCATCCTTTCGCAGAGTCCCAAATGCACTGTGCGTCTTGAGGGGTCACCTGATAAGCCGACCGGTCTGCAGTACACGCGTGAAATCACCCTTGGCAGCGATTCTCCTGAGATTTTTTTCCACGCCATCACGAAGAACATCTCAGGTCATTCCATCGCGTGGGCAGTGCAGTCTGTTTCGCAATATGATCTCTCGGACCCCAACGATCCGAAGCGGTACAATCACGACTTCTGGGCATTCGCTGTTCTTAATCCCAGTTCGGCGTATCTGAATGGATACCATGTCTATGATGGTTTCGCGACCGATCCGTCCTTCAAGCCGAGCGGCGGTTTGTTCCGCTTGAATTGGAAGTATCTGGAAAATGAAGTGTGGCTGGATTCCACCGCAGGCTGGGTTGCTCTCGTCGATGGCGCAACTCACTATGCCATGGTGGAAAAGACAAAATACTTTGCCGGGGTGAACTATCCCGGAAAAGCGACGGTAATTTTTTACAAAAATGGCCCGTCTGTTCGGATGAATAAGGACGGAATGCCTTTCTTAACATCAAGCAAGCTAGACGAAACGCCCTATTACATGGAGGCCGAGATGAATAGTCCCATGGCGGTGTTGGCTCCCGGCCAGACGTATACGATGGACTCGCAGTGGTTCCCAACGCGTGCAAGCCACGATTCAATCGCCACCGTCACGGAGGCAGGCGTGGTGATAAAACCGCTGACCGCTGCCAGTGCTGCTGGAAATGTCGAACTCTCAGGCAGCTTTGGTGTCTTTTTTCCGGGAGAGCTCAGAGCCTATCTGTACGATACCGACGGCTCAGAGAAAAACGAAGTACTGCTTCAAACGGTCAGCCCACAGGATGCAATCGAGATCCACCAAACCATTCCGGCAACGCCCGCCATTGCGCGAATTGCCATCCACCTTATTGACAGCAGCGGTCTGGACCGCGGGACCCTGGGCGAGATACCCGTCAACACAGGCGATGAACAGCGTTAAGCGCATGATGCCACGCAAGCTGTGCAGCCTCGTCCTCACCGGTTGCGGGTTGGTATTTGGCGCGTCAGCACAAAGCTCGAATCCGACCGCAGGCGCTGTGATCGATGTGACGCAGACCCATCTGCGTTCCGGGACCATAGCCGATAATTGGC